>CAXMQD010000182.1:0-6674 GCA_964194965.1 uncultured Acidimicrobiia bacterium
CAGCGCGTGCTCCAGCGCGCCGCGATCCACGTGCAGTCTTCGGGCCGCGAGGAGGTGACCGGCGCCAACGTCCTGGTCGCCATGTTCTCCGAACGCGAAAGCCACGCCGTCTACTTCCTGCAAGAACAGGAGATGAGCCGCCTCGACGCGCTCAACTACATCAGCCACGGCATCGCCAAGGTGATCGGCCAGGAAGAGGAACGAACCGCCCAAGGCGCCGACGAGGATTCCGATGCCGAGAAAGTGGTGCGCAAGGGCCGCGAGGCGCTCGACGCCTATTGCGTCGATCTCAACAAGAAGGCGGCTGAGGGCCGCATAGATCCGCTGATCGGCCGGGTCGCGGAGATCGAGCGGACCATCCAGGTGCTGTGCCGCCGGACCAAGAACAACCCGCTCTACGTCGGCGAGGCCGGCGTCGGCAAGACCGCGATTGCCGAGGGGCTGGCTCGGCGCATCGTCCAGAACGAGGTCCCGGAGGTGCTGGCCGAGGCAACCATCTTCGCCCTCGACATGGGGTCGCTGTTGGCCGGCACGCGCTATCGGGGCGACTTCGAGGAGCGGCTCAAGGCGGTGGTTTCGGAGATCGAGGCGCTCGAGGGCGCGATCCTGTTCATCGATGAGATCCACACGGTAATCGGCGCCGGCGCCACCTCGGGCGGCGCCATGGACGCCTCGAACCTGCTCAAGCCGGCGCTGCAGGGCGGCCACCTTCGCTGCATCGGATCAACCACTTACAAAGAATACCGGAACTACTTCGAGAAGGACCGGGCGCTGGTGCGGCGGTTCCAGAAAATCGACATCAACGAGCCCTCGGTCGAAGATGCGGTCAAGATTCTGCGTGGTCTCAAACCCTACTACGAGGAGCACCACGGGGTCCGCTACACCGGCGAGGCGATCCGCACCGCGGTCGAGCTCTCGGCGCGCTACATTGGCGACCGCAAGCTGCCAGACAAGGCGATCGACATCATCGACGAGGTCGGCGCCGCGCAGATGCTGCGGCCCCAGTCCAAGCGCCGTAAGGTGATCGGCGTCAAGGAGGTCGAGGCGGTGGTGGCGATGATCGCGCGCATTCCGCCCAAGAGCGTGTCCAAGGACGACCGCACCGCGCTCAAAAACCTGCCACGCGATCTCAAGACCATGGTATTCGGCCAGGACAAGGCGATCGGCGAGCTCTCGGCGGCGATCAAGCTGGCGCGCGCCGGCCTGCGCGAGCCGGAAAAGCCGATCGGCAGCTACCTGTTCTCGGGGCCCACCGGCGTCGGCAAGACCGAGGTTGCCCGCCAACTCGCCCATTCGATGGGCATCGAGCTGGTGCGCTTCGACATGTCGGAGTACATGGAGCGCCACTCGATTTCACGCCTGATCGGCGCGCCGCCGGGCTACGTCGGCTTCGATCAGGGCGGCTTGTTGACCGATGCCATCGATCAGCACCCTCACTCGGTGCTGCTGCTCGACGAGATCGAGAAAGCGCATCCGGACTTGTTCAACGTGCTGCTGCAGATCATGGACTACGGCAAACTGACCGACCACAACGGCAAGTCGGTCGACTTCCGCAACGTGATTCTGATCATGACCACCAACGCCGGCGCCGCCGACATGGCCAAACCCGCGATGGGCTTCGAGCGCGAGACCCGCATCGGCGAGGACGAGGAGGCGATCAACCGCATGTTCACGCCGGAGTTTCGCAACCGGTTGGATGCGGTTATCGGTTTCAACGCGCTGTCGCCGGAAATCATGACGCGCATCGTCGACAAGTTCGTCATGGAGTTGGAGACCCAACTTGCCGATCGCAACGTGGTCATCGAGCTGACCGATGCGGCGCGCGAGTGGCTGGCCAAGGAGGGATACGAACCGGCGTTCGGTGCCCGGCCACTGGCTCGGGTTATCCAGGAGCGGGTCAAGAAGTCGCTCGCCGAAGAGCTCCTGTTCGGCAAGCTCACCAAGGGTGGCGTGGTGCGCGTCGACGTCGAGGACAGGGTCCCGGTGTTCACCTACGAGGCCGCCGAGAGTGGCTCCAAGGGCCGCGGCAAGGGCGGTTCCAAGGGCCGCCCCAAAGGCGGTTCCAAGGGTGGCAAGGGCGGCCCCGGCGGTGGCAAGCCCTCCAAAGACAGAGCCGAACTGGTCGAGTAGCGGCGGCGGTACCGGGCCGGGCCGGAATGCCAAAATGTTTGCGCGCTGCCTCGCCGGCATTCGCGTGCTCGATCTCTCGCAGTATCTGCCTGGACCCTACGCGGGTCAGATTCTGGCCGACCTCGGCGCCGAGGTGGTCAAGATCGAGCCGCTGGCCGGCGATCCCATGCGCCGGCTGCCGCCGCTCGACGGCGATGGTCTCTCGGCCTCTTACAAGTCGATCAACGCGGGCAAGACCGTGGTCCGGCTCGATCTCAAGGACGCGGCCGGCAAGGCGGCGTTCCTGGACCTGGTGGACCGCGCCGACGGCTTGATCGAGTCGTTCCGCCCCGGGGCCCTGGCGCGTCTGGGTCTGGGCGCCAAGGCGCTGCGGGCGCGCAACCCGCGCCTGGTGCACTGCGCGCTCTCCGGTTACGGCCAGAGCGGACCGGACGCGCTCAAGGCTGGGCACGATATCAACTACATGGCCCTGGCCGGCGGGTTGGCGAGCTCGGGCACGGCCGCGCGCCCGATCGGCGCCCACCCGCCGACCGCGGATTTCGCCAGCGGCATGCAAGCGGCGCTCACGATGATCGCCGCCTGGCTCGGCCGGGAGCGGAGCGGGCGGGGCGCCATCATCGACACCTCCATCGCCGAAACCGTGCTTGCTTGGCAGTCGCTGGCGTTGACCGCGGCCGGGCGCCCGGGCGCGGAGGCGGCGCGCGGGCAGGGGCGGCTGAGCGGCGGTGCGGCCTGTTACCAGATTTATGAAACCGCGGACGGCCGTTTCGTGACGCTCGGCGCGCTCGAAGCCAAGTTCTGGGCTAACTTCTGCCGCGCGCTGGGGCGCGAAGACTGGATCGTGCGGCAAGAGGAGGTCCTGCCCCAGACCGGCCTGATCGCGGAGGTCGCCGAGGCGATCGCCGCGCGGCCCTTGGCCGCGTGGGAGGCGCTGTTCGACGGTGTGGACTGCTGCTATCAGGCGGTGCTGGAGTCCGCCGAAGTGCTCGCGGATCCACAGATTCGCGCCCGCGGCCTGCTGCGCGCCTATCCCGGGCCCGAGCCCCGGGTCGAGGTCGCGTTTCCGGCGATCTTCGACGGCGCGCCGCCCGCGCCCCGCGCCCCGCTTGAGGAACGCGCCGCCGCGGACCTGCTCGCGGCCTGGGACGGTGGCTAAAACTCATGGGGGAACGCGGTGTGGCTCTTCTGGCGGCACTGTCGCTGATGGTCTCCACCGAAGTTGTGGCGGCATTGGAGTGCCCGGATAATCCCGACATCGAACACGAAATCGAACTCGTGATCGATATCCCCGAACCGCGGCTCCACCACGATCTTGGCATCGCCGAGTTGGGCCGCGAGGCGTCGCACGGTCCGGACAAGCGGGTCTTGGGCTTGGCCGATATCGGGCTCGAGTTCGGCTGGGCGGCGCGCTTCGAGTGGCAAGAGTGGGACGGCGGATTTTGTTTTTGGGTGCGGCGCACGGCGTTGACGATCCGCCATCCCTCGCCGGACATTTACGTCGCCCGAGAGTACCGCAGCGGCAGCTGTCCCTACCGGGCGATCCTGGCCCACGAGCGGCAGCACATGAGCATTTCCCGGGAGCAGATCAACCGCTACCTGCCGCGGCTGCGCTGGGTGTTGACCTCGCTACAAATTCCGACCGGAGGGCGGCCGGTTTTCGTGGACTCGGCCGAGGCGGCCAAAAGCGATATCCGGGCGTTGATGAAGGACCTGGCCGAGCCGCTGTTCCAGGAGATGATCGCGGCGCTGCGCGCGGCGCAGGCGGAGCTGGATTCGACCGCGAGCTACCGCCGCCTGCGCAAGGCCTGCAATAATTGGTGAGAGCGGGATGCGCCGCAAGCGTGACCGGAAGCCCGCTCAGCCCGGGTCCTTGCGGAACGGTCCGTAGCTGGCCAGGCCGGCGATCTCGCGGGAGATCTCGCGCCGCTCTTGGGCCAGGTAGGATTCGACCGCGTCGCGGAGGCCCGGATCGGCGATCCAATGGGCGCTGTAGGTTTGCACCGGCATGTAGCCGCGTTGGATCTTGTGTTCGCCCTGGGCCCCGGCCTCGACCCGGGCCAGCCCATGCGCGATCGCGAACTCGATGGCTTGATAGTAGCAGGCCTCGAAGTGCAGGAAGCGATAGTCGCCGAGCGCGCCCCAGTTGCGGCCGTAGAGCGCGTCTTCGCCGAGCAGATTGAGCGCGGCGGCGGTCAGCTCGCCACGGTCCTCGGCGACCACCAGCACCACGCGCTCATCCAGCGCCTCCCCTAACCGGTGGAAGAAGTCCCGGGTCAGGTAGGGGCTGCCCCATTTTCGGTCCGTGGTTGCGAGATAGAAACGGTGGAAGGCATCCCAGTGGCGCGGCTCGATCGCCGCGCCGCGCAAGGCACGCAGGGTGATGCCGCTTTCGGCCACCTTGCGCCGCTCCTTGCGGATCATCTTGCGCTTGCGCGAGGCGAGGCTGCCGAGGAAGGCGTCGAAGCTGTCGTAGCCCCGGTTCTCCCAATGGAATTGGCGGCCGGTGCGTTGCAGGAACCCGGCGCCGCCGAGGCGCGTCCACTCCGCTTCCTCGCAGAAGGTGACGTGCAGCGAGGAAACCTGGTAGCGGCGCGCCACCTCGGCCATGGCGGCGACCAGCGCCGCGGACACCGATTCGGCCTCGGCGCCGGGCCGGACCAGCAAGCGCGGACCGGTCACCGGGGTGAACGGGACGCAAGCCTGAAGCTTGGGATAGTAGCTGCCGCCCGCGCGCTCGTAGGCGTCGGCCCAGCCCCAGTCGAAGACGTACTCGCCGTAGGAGTGGCTCTTGAGATAGAGCGGCACCGCGCCCAACAACCCGCCGTCGCGCGCGGGGACGACCAGGTGCTGGGGCTGCCAGCCCTGTTCGGCGGTGGCGGAGCCGCTGCGCTCGAGGGCATTCAGGAAGCCATGGCTGACGAAGGGATTGCCGGTACCGGCGCAGGCGTCCCAGGCCTCGGCGCTGACCTCGTCGATGGCGCCCAGCAGGTTGACGGTTACCGGTTCTGCGCCGTCGGGCATGTCTCGATCTCGGCCATGGTCTCGCTCTGCCGGGGCACGGCGTCGCGCCGCGGGAATAAGAACCCGTCGACTATAACGAGTTATAACGCCGAGAGGGAGTGGCGCGCGTGCGCTGTCACCAGAGTTAACCGCACATCAGTTAATTAACCCGGACATCCCCAGGCATCCCCGGGCACCCATTAACACCCGGTTTTGGCCCTAAGGAGGCGAATCGGCAACTGAACCCATGCAATCAGGCAACACTTTACCGCCTCGCCGATCCCACATTTGCGCGTAATCATGGCGGCTTCGCGGAGCCGGAAACCTTTGCTGGCAAGACCTTGGAGCCCGACCCTTCCCTGGCCATGCTCCTTGGAAACTACCTGGGCAACCTACCTGGCAATCAGGTTAGGCGGCCAGGTTAGGCGGCGATGCCTTCGCGCCAGGCGCTGGAACTCTTGCAGGTCCGGCAGATGCGTTCGCCGGGCCAACTGCTCAGAAATTCCTCACGACACTTGAGGCACTTGCGCTCTTTGGCGTCGTACTTGCGGTCGGGTTCGGGTTTTGAGTTTTTCTCGGAACTGCTCATAGCGCGGATATATAGCAGCAGTTTTATTAAAATGCGACACTTTTGTTGCACCGCAAAAGGACTGTTTTTTAGGCCAGTTTATATTGGAAGGGGTATCCACCCCCCCCAACCACGCGCCAATTCGGCGCAAGGGCGTCGCCCAGGTTCCCGGCTACAATGCGGCTCGAGAGATCGTCCGAGACTTCAAGCGCCACCGGGTTATGCGGGGGAGGAAACCGCCTAGGAGCGGTCTGCCGTAGCGTTTCTCACCCGCGATGCCAATTCGAAATCAAAAAGAAACTCGCGACGCTTTCGATGATTGCCAAAACCCGCAAAATCGAGGCAGAATTAAATATACAAGAATTAAGCGACAGGGAGTTAAATCGATGGAAGCAAAAGTAATCGCTGCGGCCGCTGCCGCCGCTGCGGTGGCGTTCTATGCGAGCGCGAGCCTGGCCGGGACGGCCGAGGCGGAAAAATGGGTCAACGACGAGTTTCAGCCGTCGACCCTCTCCAAAGTCGATCAGATGAAAGAGATGCAGTGGTTCATCGACGCCGCCGCGCCTTTCAAGGGTATGGAGATCAACGTGCTGTCGGAAACCATTCCGACTCATGAATATGAATCCAAGACCCTGACCAAAGCCTTCGGGGAAATAACTGGGATTAAAGTCAACCACCAGTTACTCGGTGAGGGCGAGGTGGTGCAGGCGGTGCAGACCCAGATGCAGACGGGGCGCAATCTGTACGACGCCTACATCAACGATTCAGACCTGATCGGAACGCATTCGCGGCTTCAGCTCGCTGTCAACCTGACCGATTGGATGGCCGGCGAGGGCAAGGACGTCACCAATCCCATGCTCGACCTCGACGACTTCATGGGCATTTCGTTCACCACCGGTCCGGACGGCAAGCTCTACCAGCTTCCCGACCAGCAGTTCGCGAACCTCTATTGGTTCCGCTACGACTGGTTCCAGCG
>CAXMQD010000183.1:0-2411 GCA_964194965.1 uncultured Acidimicrobiia bacterium
AGGGCGGGCGCACGTAGCCCTCCTGGTGACCGCCCAGGCGGCTGATCCCGGTGCCGGGCTTGCCGACATTTCCGGTGAGCAGTCCCAGATCGACGATCGCCGCGACGTTCTCGTAATTCTTGAGGCCCCAGATCAGGCCCTTTTCGTAATGCAGCAGGGTCCGGCGCCGGGCGCCGCCTCGCTTGGGCGCCGCGATCCACTCGGCGGCCTGATGGATTTGGGCTACCGGGACGCCGGCGATGGCGGCGGCCTCGGCGACCACCTCTTCGAGCGGCCGGTCGACCATCAGGCTCGAGCGCTGGTAGGCCTCGAAGGTCTGCCACTCGGCGCGCTCGCGGATGAAACCAACGTCGTGCCAGCGCCGGTCGCGAACGATGCGCGCGATCGCGTTGAGGAGCGCGATATCGCCGCCGGGCTCGATCTGCAGATGCAGCACCCGCTCGGCCCCGCCCGCGGCCTCCGCGGTTGCGACAGTCATGGTACGGCGCGGATCGACGATAATCATGCGCCCGGCCTCGACTGGCTCGGCGCCGAAAGTGGCGGCCTTTAGGTCCAAGCTCTCGCCGCTCAAATTCGGCACCATGTGAGCAAGGAAGTAGTTGGTCTGGGTCTCGTAAGGATTGGCGCCGACCACCAAAATGGTATCGGCGAGTTCGGCATCGACGTAGGCATTGGTCAGCGCGCCGACGCCCGCGTCGCCGGCGGCGTGGACTTCGCTGTTGTAGGCCGGGCGATTGTGGATCGAAGCGGTACGGGTGCCGACTCCGGTGAAGAAGAAGCGGCCCACCGCCCAGTTATTTTCGAAGCCGCCGCCGCCGCCGCCGTGGTCGAAGAATTTCATGCCGACCGCATCCGCGCCCCAGCGGTCGATCACCGCCTTGATCACTCGTGCGCCGAGATCGACGGCTTCTTTCCAGTTAATCGGCGCGTGACCGTCGCCCTTGGCAAGAAGCGGCGCGGTCAGGCGCGCCTTGGTCGGCCGGTCCGGCGCATAAAGGGTCTGGGCCAGGCCGGCGCCGCGCACCGAGGCCATGCCGTCGTTCACCTGGCAGGCGCGGTCGGGCAGGATCACCACGTTGTGACGGCCGCCGTCGCGCTCGGTCACCACCGAGTGCATGGCCGGCGCGATCCAGTCTTCCATGGCGCCGAGCGGTGCGCGGAAGTCGACCCCCAGCGCGTTGTCCCCGGGCGCCGGGCCGCCGTCGCGCCCCAGCGGCCACTTGAACACCCGGTAACCGCAGCCGACGATGCAGAACTGGCAGACCGTGTTGAAACGCTCGGCCCGTTTCGGCGGTAGAGGAACACTCACGATTGTCGCTGTCCCGATTTTTTAGAGGATGTTGGTGTGGCGGCCGTAGATCAGGCCGTCGACGCCGACAGCCTGGACGCTTCCGCCGGCGATGCGCAGTTGTATGCGCGGCAGGCCCTGGCTCGCCTGGCCGATCACCAAGGCGCCGGCCTTGGCCGGATCGAAGGTACTCCAGTGGCAGGGGCAGATCAGCATTTTGTGCGCCGCTTTGTAGGAGACTGGGCAGCCCTTGTGGGTGCAAAGGATGGAAAAGGCGACAATATCGCCCCCGGGCCCGATGCCGCCCTCGGCCGGCTCGGTCAGGCGGATCAGCAACGCCGGCGAATCGTCGTCGGGATAGGCAAAATCGAGAGTCGCGCCCGGCGCCAAATCGGCCAGCCGCGCCACTTCGACCACCGGATAGACCGCCGGCTCACCGCTCCCGGCCGCGGCCCGGACACGGCCCGGCAGGGCTTGGGCGGCAACTAACCCCGCGGCGCCCGCGGCCCCGGCCACGATGAACTCCCGGCGCCCAGGCCGCGCGATGTCGTCGGTTTCGATCTCTTTGTCTGTCATGATGATTTCGGCCCGGCGCGCACGCCAATCCGTTCCCTTCCCCTGTCTTCGCTCCCCTTGCCCCCGTAGCGCCCCCGTAGCGCCCCCGTGGCGCTCCCGTGGCACCCCTGTGGGGCACCTCCGATGCGGCCCGTCACCATGGCCGTCCGAAGGCGGCCAACTAGAACGCCAGGCCCGATAGGCTGTCAAGGTGTCCGCGGGTGCAGGGCAATTGCGTGCGTTTCTCGGTTCGAACAACCTAAGTCTTTGAATTATTTAATATTTAGACGATCCATGTCTGGACCGCATGTGGCAATGCGCCGTTCCGGCCATGATTTGGTTCTACGATTCTAGAAATTTGGCATTAAGCTGGGACCGCGATTTGCTTCACGCCCCCGCGGAATAAGAAAGGCGAAAGCCGCGCCGCACAGGGAGGGAAGAGCAACAATGTCGGCCGAAAGCCAAAATCTGAGCGCGGCATTGGCGCGCATCAAGGGCGCCGAGGTCATTCGCAGCTTCTGCTACACCTGCCCCTGGAACTGCCCGACCGAGGTTTACGTGCGCGACG
>CAXMQD010000184.1:0-5285 GCA_964194965.1 uncultured Acidimicrobiia bacterium
CCGCCGCGGTGCGAGGCATCCATGCCGAAGGTGGCACTCTCCCCTTTGGCGCGGTAGCCGCTCGCAATAAAGAACGTGTCCGCGGAGGCGATCCACGCTTCCTGCGACGCTGTCAGGCGCGTGCCCTTGGTTGGCCTTCCCACCGGCTCGCCTTCGACACGCCGCCACTCGCGCTCGCGAATGTACTGGGGGCAGTTCCCAAAGGCCTGCTCCACGCCGAAGACGACGGCGCCGGAACGGTCATCCACGATGCGGCCATTCACACGGTTGCGCCGACGCGTGGAGAGTTCGATGCCGAGGATGCCGATGTCGGCGCCCGTCACGAGGGCCTCTTCGAGCGCATCACCTCGAGCTGGTTTTGCTTCGATGACGAGAGACCGCGGATCGGGCGAAACGACGAATCCTTCCGGCCCCGTCAGCAACGTCGCCCAAGGGCGTCCCATGGTGTCGCGGGCAGCGACCACCAGGAACGGCAACGCCGTGTGAAAGGCACGGTGCTCCTCGGGCAGATGGTCACGCACCACCTTCCGCGCCCAGTCTTCGATGTCGCGAACACCGAGACGCTTCTGGACATTCCGTTCGCCCGGATGGAACGGGGATTCGTCGCGGTTCCAACCCTCGGACATCGATCGATCTCCCATTCCAATTCCTGCTTGCGTTCGGAAGCTGGCCGCTGGAATCCGTCGGTCAGGGGCCTCCCTTCGTCCAGTCGCTCAAAGCGTAGGCGCGGTTGCGTCGCGAGTCCATGCGGGCGTCGCCAATGTTGCATAAGAGCCACAGGCTGTTCTCTCGTTCGCGGATCGGTTGTCAAGCTCTCCATGATGCACCTGTCGGGTTCGGTATTCTCTCCGCTAATGGGAGTTATGCACTCCGCATGATAGCGGTGAATTGGTCCGTACCGGCGAGACTTGATATAAGCTGGTATCCCGGGGCGCGAGACCGCCCTCTCGGAGCGGAGTATTATGAGCGAACGGGTCGTCGCGAGCTACGACATCGAGACCGCCTACCCCTTGGAGGCGGCGGCCGCGGCCATGGCGGGCGAGCAGTCGACCGGCACCTTTACCCGGGTGCCCGGCGAGACCGATGCCCTGCGCGCGGCCCATGGGGCGCGGGTCGAACGTATCGTCGAAACCGGCGAGCGCCGGACCCCGGCCCTGCCCGGCGCCGGTGCGCCGGAATCCGCCGGCGCCATGCCGGTAATCCGCCGCGCCGAGGTGGAATTGTCCTGGCCGATCTCCAACATGGGTCCGTCGCTGCCGAATCTGCTCGCGACCGTGGCCGGCAATCTCTTCGAGTTGCGGCAGTTCTCGGCGCTGCGGCTGCTCGATCTCACTTTGCCGCCGGCCTTCGCCGAGGCCTACCTGGGCCCGCAGTACGGCATTACGGGCACCCGAAGGCTGAGCGGCGTGGCCGAGGGTCCCCTGATCGGCACCATCATCAAGCCGAGCGTCGGCCTGACCCCGGAGGCGACCGCGGCAGCGGTGCGCGGCCTGGTGGCGGGCGGCATCGACTTCATCAAGGACGACGAGCTCCAGGGCGACGGGCCCCACAACCCGCTGGCGGCCCGAATCGCGGCGGTCATGCCGGTGATCGAGGACGGGGCCGCGCGCGCCGGCCGCAAAGTCATGTACGCCTTCAACATCACCGGCGGCATCGACGACATGCTGCGCGGCCACGACCGGGTGCTGGCCGCCGGCGGCACCTGCGTGATGGTCAGCCTCAACTCCATCGGCCTGCCCGGGCTCGACCACCTGCGCCGCCACAGCCAACTGCCGATCCACGGCCACCGCAACGGCTGGGGCCTCTACGGCCGCTCACCCGACATCGGCATGAGCTACTTGGCCTATCAGAAGTTCTGGCGCCTGGCCGGCGCCGACCACATGCACGTCAACGGCCTGCGCAACAAGTTCTGCGAGGACGACGCCTCGGTGATCGCCTCGGCGCGCGCCTGCCTGACGCCGCTGTTCGCGCCGCCGGCCAAGGATTGCGTGGTCATGCCGGTGTTCTCCTCGGGCCAGACCGCGGCCCAGGCCGCCGACACCTACGCGGCCCTGGGCTCCACCGACCTGATCTACTGCTGCGGCGGCGGCGTGGTCGCGCACCCGGGCGGGGCCGCGGCCGGCGTCGCCAGCCTGCGCCAGGCCTGGGAGGCCGCGGTCGCCGGCGTGGCGCTCGACGATCACGCGCGCCGACACCCGGAACTGGCTCAGGCGCTGGCGGCGTTTCGCACGTGAGCGGCGACCTCCTGCTGAGTTACTACGGCGACGACTTCACCGGTTCGACCGACTCCATGGAAGTGCTGAGCCTGGGCGGCGTACCGGCGGTACTGTTCCTGAAGCCGCCGACGCGCGCGCTGCTGGCTGCCTTCTCCGAGGCCCGCGCGGTCGGGTTCGCCGGCACCAGCCGCAGCGAGAGCCCCGATTGGATGGACCGGGAGCTGCCCGGGATCTTCGCGGGTCTGCGCGCGCTCGGCGCACCGATCTGCCACTACAAGACTTGCTCGACCTTCGATTCCGCGCCCGGGGTCGGCAGCATCGGCCGCGCCATCGACATCGGCCAGGCGACCTTCGGCGGCCGCTTCGTGCCGCTGGTGATCGGCGCGCCGGCGCTCAAGCGCTACACCGCCTTCGGTAACCTCTTCGCCGGCTCCGAGGGGGCCATCTACCGGATCGACCGCCACCCGGTGATGCGCGATCACCCGGTCACCCCGATGGACGAGGGCGACATGACCCGCCATCTGGCGCGGCAAACCGCACGCCGAATCGGGCTCTTGGATTTAATTTCGCTGCGCGGCGCGGCGCCGGCGGCGGCATTGGACGCGGCGGTGGCGGGCGGTGCGGAGATCGTGCTGCTGGATGTGCTCGAGGAAGCGGACCTGGCACGGGCCGGTGAACTTATTTGGGCGCGGCGCGGAACCGAAGCGGCCTTCGTGGCCGGCTCCTCGGGCGTCGAGTACGCGCTGATGGCCCATTGGCGCGCCGCGGGTGCGCTCCCCGCGCCGGCCCCGATCGCCGAGGCCGGGCCGGTCGCGCGCCTGGCCGCGGTCTCCGGCAGTTGCTCGCCGGTGACCGAGAAGCAACTGCGCCACGCCATGTCGCACGGCTTCGAGGGCATTGCGGTGGACGCCCGCGCGCTCGCCGAGCCCGGCAGCGCCGAAGCCGCGCGGGAGGCCGCGATCGCGAGCGGCCGGGCGGCCCTGCAAGCCGGCCGCAGCGTGGTGGTTTACAGCGCCCTCGGCCGGGATGGCGGCTTCGTGGAGACCCGGGGCGCGGAGGCCATCGGCTTCAACCGCAACCTCGGCGAACAGCTCGGGGCAATTCTGCGCGTCTTGGTGACCCAAGAGAAGTTGACCCGGGCGTTGGTTGCCGGCGGCGATACCTCCAGCCACGCGGCCCGGCAACTGGGCTTGAGCGCGTTGACTCTCGCCACGCCGATCGCCCCGGGCTCGCCGCTATGCCGGGGCCATGCGCCTGGCGGCGCCCTCGACGGTCTGGAAATCGCACTCAAGGGCGGCCAAGTCGGCGGCGCGACCTACTTCCGCCAGGTCCTTGACGGCACGGCATGAACCGGGCGCCGCGGACAAACTCGGGGGTTTTTGTGGATTCGGCCGAAAGTCTCGAAAAACGGAAATTTTTGATGCATTAAAGGCATATTTAACGACTGGAACTGTACAATGTGTGACGACCGTCACACTTGGCGCCCCGGCAAACAATTAGACTAACTTGAATGTCCGGCATCCGGCTCGGCATTCGGGCATGCCCACGCCACCCATAATGGTCGCGATTGAGCAATAGCCGAGCCAACGAGCGGGTTTGCGGCCAGGCCGTATGACGAAATAGAGGATTTCAAGGTCGACGCAGGATCAACCGTTCGAATGCACAGCCAGGCGGGGTCAACGACCAGCGATGTTCAATCCAACCGAAGTCGTCATAGATGCTTTCGAGGCGCACCTGAGAAACGCCTACTTGAGCATCTACAGCACACTCGAACCAAGTTACCCCGGCATCATTTGCTACGCTGGCCGCATGGCGCTCGAGATCATTTCCAACAGTGATGCTCCCTACCACGACTTCAACCACACGATGGGCGTGACGCTGGTCGGCCAAGAAATTCTCAAGGGCAAGCACCTCCGCGAGGGTGGCGTCTCGCCGCACGACTGGCTGCATTTCACGATTTCCCTGCTATGCCATGATATCGGCTATGTCCGAGGGGTCTGCCGACACGACAGAGGCGGTCGATACGTCATCAACACCGCGCGGGAGACCGTGACCGTGCCAACGGGCGGCACCGATGCCGCGCTGACGCCCTATCACGTGGAGCGGGGCAAGATCTTCGTCCGCGAGCGTTTTGGCGATAATCCGAACATCGACGCCGAAGTCATCTGCGCAAACATCGAATACACACAATTTCCGGTGCCGGCGGAGAACGCCAAGAGCTCCGGTCCCAATTACCCGGATCTGATCAGGGCGGCCGATCTGATTGGCCAGATGGCGGACCCTCACTACATGCGCCGGATATCCGCACTGTTCAGGGAGTTCGAGGAAACCGGCGCCGCCGAGAGGCTGGGTTGCCGTACCGCCGCCGATTTGCGCGAGTCTTACCCGTCTTTTTTCTGGACCATGGTTCGGCCCTATATCAACGACGGCCTGCGCTATCTGAACATGACCCAGAATGGCAAGCAGTGGATCGCCAACCTCTATGCGCACGTCTTCGCCGAGGAAAACAGTCTTCCGAGTCTCGGGCCCGAGCGCGTGACCGCCGTCGCCTGAACCGGTAGACGCGGCGCCGGAGTCGCGGCGGCCCTGTCGCCGGAAATATCCGTTTTTCCGGAAACAAGATGTTTGGTTAGCCGCCCCGCTCGGTTAACATGGGCTGCATGAAGCGTTTGCGCCAAAGCATCATCCCACTGGTCATTCTGGCACTGTTGCTGGGGCTCAGAATACTGGACCCGGGTGCCACGCAACAGGCGCGCTGGTTGGTGTTCGACACCTACCAACGCATCAAGCCGCGAATCTTCGATCCCCGCCTTCCGGTCAAGATCATCGATATTGACGATGCGTCCCTGGCCCGGCTCGGCCAGTGGCCCTGGCCCCGGCCCGTGCTCGCGCGCTTGGTGGAGACCCTGACCCGGGCCGGCGCGGCCGCCATCGCATTCGACATCGTCTTCGCCGAGAGCGACAGCAGTTCGCCGGAACAGGCACTCAAGATCTGGCCCCAAACGCCCGAGGTCATCGCGCTGCGCGAGAGCATGGCGGCCCTGCCCTCCCACGACGGCCTGTTCGCGC
>CAXMQD010000185.1:0-2319 GCA_964194965.1 uncultured Acidimicrobiia bacterium
CATGGGTTGCGAAGGAGAGCCGCCGTGAGCGAGGCCCAAGATGCCCCCGAGGTCATCGAAACCGACAGCGAAACCGTCGCCTGCGACGGCGGCGGCGCGCTCGGCCATCCCAAGGTCTGGCTCAACACGCGTGGCACGGGAGCGGTGGATTGCCCCTACTGCGACCGCCGATACGTGCTGAAACCGGGCGCGAGATCGGGCGGACACTGAACCTTTCCGGCCAGACCCCTCGACTCGGCGGCGGTGCTCCGGCATGCTCGGCGCCGCCATGACTGCGGAATCCTCTCACCACCATCTCTACCTGATCGACGGTTCGGGTTACATCTTCCGCGCCTTCTTCGCGCTGCCGCCCATGACCCGGCCGGACGGCACACCGGTCAATGCGGTTTACGGTTTCACCAATATGCTGATCAAGCTCTTGGCCGACACCGAGTCCGACGGCGTGGCGGTGATCTTCGATACCGCGCGCAAGACATTCCGCACCGACATCTATCCCGACTACAAAGCCAACCGCCCGCCGCCACCCGAGGAACTGATCCCGCAGTTCGACTTGATCCGCGAGGCGACCCGCGCCTTCAACGTGCCTTGCATCGAGCTCGCCGGTTA
The DNA here is from genome assembly GCA_964194965.1 of uncultured Acidimicrobiia bacterium. GTDB lineage: Bacteria > Pseudomonadota > Alphaproteobacteria > Kiloniellales > J153 > JACZVL01. The sequence goes on from CAXMQD010000185.1 coordinate 607, forward strand.
CGAGGCGGACGACCTGATCGCGACCTACGCGCGGCTCGCGCGCGAACGCGGGCAGGAGGTCACCGTCGTGTCCTCGGACAAGGACCTGATGCAGTTGGTGAGCGAGGGCGTCGCCATGCTCGACCCGGTCAAGAACCGGACCATCGGGCTCGAACAGGTGGTCGAGCGCTTCGGCGTGCCGCCGGAAAAGGTGATCGACGTCCAGTCCCTGGCCGGGGATTCGACCGACAACGTGCCCGGGGTGCCGGGCATCGGGGTCAAGACCGCGGCGCAGTTGATCGTCGAGTACGGCGACCTCGATACGCTGCTCGAACGGGCCGAAGAGATCAAGCAGCCCAAGCGGCGCCAGAACCTGATCGAGTTCGCCGAGCAGGCGCGGGTCTCGCGCAGGCTGGTAACTCTCGATCAAAACGCGCCCATCGAGGTGCCGCTCGATGAGCTCAAGCTGCGCGAACCCGAACCGGAGACCGTCCGCGCCTTCCTCGAGGAGAATGGTTTCCGCACGGTGCTGGCCCGGCTCGGCGAAATGCTCGGCGAGGCCGCCACGGCACCGGGCGACGCCCCCGCCCCCGCCCCGGCCCCCGAGCCCGGCGAGGCCGATTACGAGCTGGTCCAGGACCTCGACGCGCTGGAGGCCTGGATCGTGGCGGCCACCGACCAGGGCATGGTGGCGGTCGACACTGAGACCACCTCGTTGGACGCGCTCAGAGCCGATCTGGTCGGGGTCTCGCTGGCGCTCGCGCCGGGCAAGGCCTGCTACGTGCCGCTCGGCCACGGCGCGCCCAAGGCGGACGGCGGCCTCGATTTGGAGGGCGCCGCCGATACGCCCCCGCAGATCCCGCTTCAAGCCGCGCTGGCCGCGCTCAAGCCCCTGCTCGAAGACCCGAGCGTGCTCAAGATCGGCCAGAACATCAAGTACGACGAACTGGTGCTGTCCCGCCACGGCGTCGCGATAACGCCCATCGACGACACCATGCTGCTGTCCTACGTGCTCGACGGCGGCCTGCACGGTCACGGCATGGACGAATTGGCGCGCCTGCATCTCGGCGTCGAAACCATCAAGTTCAAGGACGTGGCCGGCTCCGGCAAAGCCCAGATAACCTTCGACCAAGTGCCGCTCGACAAAGCGCTCGACTACGCCGCCGAGGACGCCGACGTGACCCTGCGCCTGCACCAGGCGCTCAAGCCGCGCCTGGCGCCGGAGCGCTTGACCACGGTCTACGAGACCCTGGAGCGCCCCCTGGTGCCGGTGCTGACCGATATGGAGCGGACCGGAATCAAGGTCGATCGCGATGAGTTGCGCCGCCTGTCCAACGACTTCGCCAGCCGCATCGATGCCTTGGGGATCGAAATCCATGGCCTCGCCGGGCGCGAATTCACCATCGGCTCGCCCAAGCAACTCGGCGAGATCCTGTTCGACGAATTGGGCCTGCCCGGCGGCAAGCGCACCAAGAGCGGCGCCCACGCCACCGGCGCCGATATCCTCGAGGGCCTGGCCGCCCAGGGCCACGACCTGCCGGCCCGGGTGCTCGACTGGCGCCAGCTGTCCAAGCTCAAGAGCACCTACACCGACGCGCTGCAGGAACAGATCAATCCCGAAACCGGCCGCGTGCACACCTCGTTCAGTCAGGCCGTGGCCTCGACCGGGCGGCTCGCCTCCTCCGATCCAAACCTGCAGAACATCCCGATCCGCACCGAGGAGGGGCGCAAGAT
>CAXMQD010000186.1:0-4415 GCA_964194965.1 uncultured Acidimicrobiia bacterium
GGACTGTCCGGAACCGCGTCCGATTCATCCGCCTAATGCGGGCAAGATCACCGCTTTCCCACAGGTCGGCGGCCTGCATCATCGCTACGAGCGTCTCGCCGCCTAGTCTTCGCGGGATTTTTTCCTTGAAATCGTTCGCGCTCAGCAACGATTGTTCGGCATATGGCCGACCATTATCGCCCCAATATCGTTCGGCCAGTCGGAGCCTTGTTTCCATGGACCGTTTGCCCGATCACGGCGGCGCCATGGCGCCAACGCCACCGAGAAATGTCTAATGGACAGCCGGCCGCTCCTATGTATCGGCCCCAACGAATTAAATAGAAGGGACAGGTCCGATTTCCCAGGTACTCCTCTCGCATTCCTTGCGTCCGGCTTCCCTCACTGGCATCGTTGCGCCAGCGGGAGGGTGCATGACACCGGCACAGGTCGAATCGTTGCAACGTGCATTGGCCGCCGCGAACTGGCCGGCGGCTGAAACGATGTTGCGCCGGGCTGCCCGACACCGCGATGCCCCGGCCTCGGTGTTCTACAACCTCGGCCAGGTTCTGGCCCGCTTGGGCCGGGCCGGGCAGTCGGGGCCGTGGTATCGCAAGGCCGTCGCCGCCGATCCCCGCCACGCGGACGCCTGGTGCGAATATGCCGCGTGGCTCGCGGTCCGGGGCGAGACCGGCCCGGCGCTGGCGGCCTGGAAACGTGCGGTCGCGCTCCGGCCGGACCACCGCGCGACACTTCGCGGCCGCGCCCGGCTGGCGCTCCGCGCTGGTCTCTGGACCGAGGCGCGCGCCACATGGCAGGCATTGGCGGGCGACGGCGACGCAACAGGCGAAGCCGCCCTTGCACTGTTGCGGATCGCGCTCGAGACTGGCGACCCGGAGGCCACTGCACGCCGCTGCCGTCTGGCGGCGCGGCCTGAACTCCGGCCAGCGCTCCTGAAAACGATCACCCGCACCGCCCGGGGTGCCGTTCCGCTACGCCCCGCCGACCTCTAAGCGCGCCGGGTCCCAATCATCTGCTGACGCGCCACCACCCGGGCGGGGATCAACATATCGGCAGCCCCCAAAATGTTCTGGCAATTCCGGAAAATTCTGCTAACGTTTCCGTGTGAATGTGTGTCGCAGGGTACGCACCGCGTACTGAAATAACGCGCCGAATCATGCGCCAATTCACAAAATTTAATCACATAACTAAATCACTCTACGGGGAGGAACCAACATGCTGATCAATCGCCGCTCGCTTCTGAAATCAACCGCCGTCGTTCTCGCGGCGCCGCTCGTCCTGCGCGCGCATGACGCGCTCGCCTCTTCGGGGAGCGTCAAGGTGCTTGCCTGGGTGGATTATATCCAGCCCAATATTGCTGAACAGTTCGAAGCCGAAACCGGCATCACGCTCGAGCTGACCACTTTCGGCTCGAATGACGAGGCGGAGTCGACCATACAGGCCAATGGCGGGCGCGGCTTCGACGTCGTGTTCCCCTCGATCACCAACGCCGCCAGCTACATCGCCAGCGACGGATCGAGCTACTTCGCCGAAGTCCCGGCCGAAGTGAACCTCGACGCCGTGATCCCCTCCTTCGTCCGCGACAGCGCCGCGCTCGGTGGCACCCATGCGGGCGCGCAGATCCTGGTGCCGTTCGACTGGGGCACGGAGGGCATAACCCGCAACACCGCCAAGATCGACATCGACGACGCCGACCTTTCCTTTGGCGACCTCTGGCGCGAGGAGGCCAAGGGCGCCGCAGCATTCCGCCAAAAATCTGTGATCATGGGCACCGGACTTTATCTCGACGCCACCGGCGAGGTGCCGTCGAACCGGATGCTTGACGTCTACAAGTCGGAAGACGACGCCCGGCGGGTCTGGGGCGCGATCACAAAGTGGATCCTCGAGCGCAAGGATAATTTCGGTGCGTTCTGGAACAACGCCACCGAGGCCACCAGCGCGTTCAAGGAAGCCGGTTCGATCATTGGCCAGACCTGGGACACCACCGGGCTGTTGCTGAACCGCGAGAATCCGGACTTCGTCTACCGCGCGCCGACCGAAGGCATCATCACTTGGCTCGACAGTTTCGGCATGTTGAAGGCCGCCGAGAACCGCGAGCAGGCGATCGCCTTCATGAACTTCATGCTGAAGCCGGCCGTCGGCGGCATGTTCGCCAACAACACTGGCTACAACTCTGCCGTGACCGGCTCGGCGGCGTTTACTACCGATGATTTCAAGCGCCAGTTCAGCGAGGTCTACACCGAACAGGTGCTCGGCAACATGTGGTGGTGGCAGGCCGACACGCCATTCTTCGCGCCGGTCCGCAACGAATTCGTCGAGATCATCACCAACGCCTGATCCGGCGCTCTCCGGGGGTGCCATCGGTTTCCCCGGCATTGCAGGCGCGCCCATTCTATGGGCGCATCTTCCGGGCGCGCCAACACGGCGGCGCGCCCGGAGCACCATGCTTTGCCTCCAGCCGCCGCAAGCGGGCGTCAGAGGGACGGGGACCGGGACGACGCAAAGGGGCAGCGCGATGCACGGCAAGGATGTCGTTCTCGACGGAATGTCGATCACTTACCCGAACGGCTTCACTGCGGTGCAAGCCACCGACCTGACCATCGCGGCAGGCGAATTCTTCTCGATCCTCGGCCCCTCCGGCTGCGGCAAGACCACCATCCTGCGGGCCGTCTCCGGCTTTCTCGAGCCGAGCGCCGGACGGGTGCTGATCGGCACCGAGGATCAGGTCGGCCGCGGTCCGAACCTGCGCCCGACGGCGCTGATCTTCCAGAACCTCGCGCTGTTCCCGCTGATGAGGGTTTGGGAGAATGTCGCCTTCGGGCTGGAGGCGCGCGGAGTGCCGCGCCGCGCCCGGCGCGAGCGGGCAATGGAACTGCTGGAACTGGTGGCGCTGAGCGTTGAGGCGGAGAAGAAGCCGATCGAGCTTTCGGGCGGCCAGCGCCAGCGCGTCGCAGTGGCCCGGGCGCTGGCGGTCGAACCGGCGGTGCTGCTGCTGGATGAGCCGCTGTCGGCGCTCGACCTCAAGCTCCGCAGCCACATGCGCGCCGAGCTGCGCGCGATCCAGAAGAAAACCGGCGTCACCTTCATCTACATCACCCACGATCAGGGTGAGGCGCTGACCATGTCCGACCGGATCGCGGTGATGAATGCGGGCCGGATCGAGCAGGTCGGCACCGGGGACGAAATCTATTCCCGCCCGGTCACCGCCTTCGTGGCGAGCTTCGTGGGTGAATCCAACGTGTTCCGCGGCCGCGTCGCCGGGGTGGCGGATGGTGTCGCCCGGGTCGAGACCCCGGAGGGCGCGTTCCGGGGCCAGAACCTCACCGGCCTCGCCGCCGGTGATTTGGCGATGGTGTTCGTGCGCCCCGAGCATGTGCGCATCACGAACTCGGACGCCGCGTTCGCCAACGAGGTCGCGGCCGAGGTAGTGCGGCGCGAACTCGAAGGGCCGTTCGTCAATATCTTTCTCGCGGCCGGGGCGCTCGAGGTCGCGCTTCAGATGCCGAATGAGGGCGATGCCGGCCGGGACCTGACAGGCCATGTCACCGCCGGTTTCGCCGCCGAGCACACCCTGGTCCTGCCGGAGGGGGAACTCGCGCACACCGGCACCGAAATCGCCGCGGCATGAAAGCGCTGCTCGCCTCCTACGGGCGCGGGCTGGTCACTGCTTTCATCGCGGCGGTGGCGATATGGGCCTGCCTGCTGATCGTGCTTCCACAGTTGACGATGCTCGACAAGGCGCTAAAGCCGCCGCGCCGCGCGCTCGACAGTTCGGTGGTGGCCACCGTCATCCGCGACGCGCAGACCTGCGTTTCGGTGTTGAAGACCTACCGCGACGCGCCCGAGGCGCCTGAAACGCCCGACCCGTCGGGCGGGCTGGCGTCGCCCTCGATGGGCGTGATGGCGGTGCCGGGCATTTCCGACGCGACCCTGCCCTACATCCTGCAATGCGACCGGGCCAGCACCGAATCGCGCTTCGTGCGCGACCCCGAAGCCGAGCCCGAGACCCTGGTCTCACTGCACGGATTGCCGGTGCTCAAGGTCGATCCCGCCGCGTCGATCGCCGAGCAGATCGTGCAGGCGGAGGCGGTTGCCGACATCGCCAGGCCGCTTCTGGCGCAACTGATCGCCGATGAGGCCAATGCGGTGCCCTACACCCTCGACAATTTCGGCTTCATCTTCGCCACCCGCGCGATCCCGATGTCGCTGGAGACCAAGGCGCTGGAGGATGGCGAGATCGTCAACAGGGTTTATGACCTGGTCGGGCTCCGCTTCGAGAGGGACGGCGTCACCCATGTGCGCCTCACCCTGGTCACGCTGGTGCGCACGATTTTCTTCGCCATGATGGCGACGCTGCTGGCGTTGTTGGTCTGCTACCCGGTGGCCTTCAACCTCGCCCTCGCCTCGTCGCAACGCAA
>CAXMQD010000187.1:0-1657 GCA_964194965.1 uncultured Acidimicrobiia bacterium
GCCAGGCTGATATAGGCCTGGGACCCGGCACAACGGAAGTCGTAGAGCAGCACCGGTTTGCCGTGGGACGGCGCCTCCGAAACCCGGACGTTGCGCGGGATCACCGTGTCGTAGACCGCCGCGCCCATATAAGCGCGAACATCCCGGGCGACCATATCGCAGAGATTGTTTCGCCGGTCGAACATGGTCAGCACAATGCCTTGGATTTCCAGGCCCGGATTGAGGTGGCGCTTGACCCGCTGAATGGTACGCACCAGATGCGACAATCCCTCCAGGGCATAGAATTCGGCCTGCAGCGGCACCAGGACCGCATCCGCCGCGACCAGCGCGTTCAAGGTCAGCAATCCAAGCGCCGGTGGACAATCTATCAAGATATAGTCGTAGCTGGATCGCACCTCCCCAAGCTCCTTGGCCAACCGCTGTTCGCGCTGCGGCAGATCGATGAGCTCGAGCTCGGCACCGGAGAGGTTTACATCCGAAGGCACCACCGACATGCCCGGCACCACGCTCGGCACTGCCGCGTCGGCAAGGCGCGCGTCGCCAAGCAGAACGTGGTAGCTGTTACAGCTGCGGCCCTCGCCGCTGACCCCGAGGCCGGTGCTGGCGTTGCCCTGGGGGTCCAAATCGATCAATAGGACCCGCTTCTTGCAGGCCGCGAGGGCCGTCGCCAAATTAACCGCCGTGGTGGTCTTGCCGACCCCACCCTTTTGATTGGCGACCGCGAGCACACGAGCAGACATTTCGGTGTCAAGATCCGAATCCGCAATATCTTGAGTTGTCACGACTGGTTATCCCCAAGGTTTGGTAGCTTAATTCGGACGATCCGAGCCGCGGGATCGGTGCGGCTGGAAATCAAGTCGACGCGCATTTTCCACTTTTCTGGCACTTTCGTCAATTCCCGATCGATATCGCGACCCTTGAGAAAAAGTCCGAGCGGCGCCACCGCGCCGGACCGGTAATTTCCAAGAAAGGGTGCGGCATAATCGAGGAGACGCGGCAGCGGCGCGCAGGCGCGGGCGGTCACCGCGTCGACCGGAAAGGGCGCCAGGCTTTCGATGCGCTGGACGTGCAAGGTTACCGGGGCCTCGGCAATCCGCGCCGCCTCACGCAGGAACGCCGCTTTTTTTTCGTCGGATTCAACCAGGTGGACTTCCGCGCCCCGCTCCGGAACACCCATGATGGCCAGCACAAGTCCCGGAAAGCCCGCGCCGCTACCTAGATCCAGGATTCTCCGTGGCCGCCCCCGGACCACCGGCAGCAAGGGCCAGAGCTGGGCCGAGTCCAGCATATGCCGACGCCAGAGGTCGACCAGGCTACCACGCGCGACCAGATTGATCGCCCGGTTCCATTTCTCGAGCAGGGCCGCATAGCGTTCGAGGCGTTCCAATGTTTCACGTGAAACATTGGCCGCCGCGCGGAACGCCTCCGCCGATAGGGGCTGCGGTTCTCTCGGCGTCACCCGAGCCACCGCTCAGGCCGCGCTGCCAGTCTGGGTGGCCAAGGTCTTGCGGCCACGCTTGACGTAGCGAAGCAGGGCGATCAGCGCCGCCGGTGTCACACCGGGCAGGCGCGCCGCCGCGCCAAGGGTCGCCGGCCGGCTCGCGGCCAAGGCTTGTCGCGCCTCGTGGGACAGGCTCGGAATGGCGCCGTAGTCGAG
>CAXMQD010000188.1:0-3345 GCA_964194965.1 uncultured Acidimicrobiia bacterium
AAACGCCCAAGCCGGCTCGTCGTGGGCCGGATGGTGGGTCAACAGGCCGGTCGGTTCGGTGGCGTCGACCTCCTCCAGGCGCCGGGCCCGCAGTTGCGCGATCAGGAGCTCGAGGGATTCGGCCTCGCCCAGGAAGCCGCGCGGATCCGGCCAATGCATGATGTCGACATGGGTATTCACCTGAACCAGGCCGGGCGCCGCGAGGACCGCCCTGCGCGGGCAGTAGGTCGACAAGCCCTGGAAGCCGAGTCCCGCAAGCCCCTGGACCACCTCCTCGGCGATCCGGTTGTAAGGCGGCACCAGGATCGGCGCCCAGGTCTCGCCAAACAAGTCCGTCATGCGCCCCCAACCGCGGGCCAGTTCTTCGAGCACCACCGTGGCCGGGCGCTGGGGCCCGAGCTCCACCTTCTTCTCGCCTTCCGGGGCATGACTTTGGTGCGCGTAGCCGTGTTGCAGCAGTGTGACTCGCGCCTCCGAGGATTTGAGCCACTCGGCCAAGGCCTCGGAGGCGCGCGCCGGGATCACCGCGAGCGCGAGTGGCAGATCGCGCGCCTGCGCTATCGCCATCAGGTGGGCCAATTCCGGGCTCGGCTCGACCGCGTCGTCGTCGCGCCACCACAGGGTCGCGCTGCGCCCGGCGGTGGCCCAAGCGTCCAGCTCCTCATTCAGATGCCGCCAAGTCGTCATGAATCCACTATAGCAAGTCGCTCACGAACGATCCGCACCGTTCTGTCCGCGCCCGAGGTGTCGAGACCGGCGAGCCGGGCCATTTGGCCGTCCGCGCCTCGGGCCAGCGCGGTCCGCACCGCCGCGGCCAAGGTCGCCGGGCTTAGTTCCGCCTCGTGGACCAGGGTGAGCGCACCGCGTTCCGCCAGCAGGCGGGCGCGCAGGGTCTGTTCCGTCTCGGTGCCGCCGGAGTACGGCACCACGACGGCCGGGATACCGGCCGCCAGGACCTCCAAGACGGTGTTGTAGCCGCCCAGGCTGATCGACAGGCGTCCGCCCGCCAAGAGCGCGCGGAAGTCCGGCCGGGCACGCTCGACGAGGATGCCGGCCGGCGCGCGGGCGATGATCGCCTGGAACGAATCCTCGGGCATGTTGGGGCCGATGAGGACTCGCCAGGTCGCGTCTTTCAACGGTGTTTGCGCCCGGCCGGCGAGCGCGGCCTCGATCAGCGGCGCGCCGACCGCGCCCCCTCCCATGGAAACGATCACCTCGCCCCTGCCGGCTTGGTCCGCCGGGTCGGCGAGGGGCGCGTCGTCGAGCACGTATCCCGTGTAGCGCAGCCGGTTCGCGATCTCGTGGGTGCGTGAAAAGCTGCGTTCGAGGGGCAGGAACTCGGGGTCGCCGTGCAACAGCACCAGATCGAAGTAGCGCTCGAAGGTCTCGATCATCCAGGCGGTTTTTTCGGCGTTCTTGTCGTCGACCAACACGTCGCGCATGGAGCACAAAATCTGTGGCCGCGGGTGGCTCTCCCGGGCCGCGTCCAGGAGCGGTAGCAGCTCGAAACGCATCTTGCGCCGGCCGAAGGGAAATAACTCGACAATCAGCACCCTCGGGCGGAGCTTGTGATAGAGCGCACACAGTTGGTCCCTGCGGGCCGCCATCCAGGCCTCGTCGACCGGCTGGCCGTGTGCGTCGGCCAAAATCTTGAATGTCTCGTCCATGGCCCGTGCCGGGGGAAGCTGAACGAAACCGGCCGCGCCGATGTCCAAACCCTCCACGGGCATGCCGCCGCTGACCAGAACGGTCTTGAGGCCGGCCCGGTCGAGGCTCCGCACGAGCACCGCCGCGCGGCGCAGGTGTCCAATGCCGAGCAGGTGCTGGACGTAGACCAGGACGTCGACGGTTTCCCCCGGCCGGGCGGTAACGCGTTCGTTCATGGTGCCAGCGATAGGTTCAGTTGGGCGGTATCGGGCGCGCCACCCGGGCCCAGTTGGAAGCGGTGGGCGCAGGCGTTGCGTAGTTTCTCGGGCGGCCGCCCTGTCATGTCCCAGCCGCTGGCGAGCGTATAGAGCGCGCGGATCACCCCTTTGTGGGTAACCGCTATCGTTGCCCGGCCCGCCGCTTCGAGTCGTTCCAACAGGGGTCGGAGCCGCGCCCGCACCTCACGCGGGGTTTCCCCGCCCGGTGGCCGGAAGTCGAGCCCGCGCGCCTCGCGAGCGGCCATGTCTTGACCGCCCTCGGACCTGAGCTCGGCGAGCCGGCGGCCCTCCCAAGCGCCCCAATCCATCTCGATGAGCGCCGGTTCGACGGCGACCGGAGCCGCGTGCAGCAGCGCCGCGGTTTCGCGCGCGCGGGCGAGCGGGCTGGTCAGCCAAACCCAATCGCCAAATCCCGGATCGTCGGCCAAATCCGGCGGCAGGCGCCAGGCCGACACCTCGGCGCGGCCTTCGGGCGCGAGCGGTGGGTCGGCGCGGCCCTGGATACGGCCGTCCAGGTTCCATTGGGTCGCGCCGTGGCGAATCAGCACCAGGGGCGTCATGGCGCTACCACTTCGCGCAGAACCGCGTCCAGGCGTGCCGCGGCGGCGGTCAGGCCATGTTTGGCCTTGACCCGGGTTTGGGCGGCGGCGGCCATGGCCCGGCGCGTCTCGGGCGCGGCGAGCAGACTGGCGATGGCTTGGGCGAAGGCGGCGGCGTCGCCGACTTCGGTCAGGCGCCCGGTGCGGCCGTCCACGACCAATTGGTCGACTCCGGCGCCCCGGCCGGCCACCACCGGTAGCCCGGCCGCCTGGGCCTCGAGCAGGGCCATGCCGTAAGCCTCGCGGATCGCCGGCCAGATCAAGAGGTCGCAGGCGGCGTAGAGCGCCGGTAGGGCATCGGCCGTTACCTCGCCGAGCAGCCGGACTCGATTTCGCGGTACCGCGCCAAGCGCTGCTTGGACCTCGGCGCGGGCGGGCCCGTCGCCGGCGACCAGAAGCTGCCAGCCGCTGTCCCGCAGACGGTGCAGCGCTTCCGCCAACAGGCGGTAGGAGGCGAGCTTGTCGCCTGGGCGCATCATGGCCACCACCAATAGCCAGGGTTCGGCGGGATCCAGGCCGTGGCTTTCGGCCAAGGCCGCCCGCGCCGCCGCCCGGCCCGCCACCGCGATCTGAAACGGCGCCGGGTCGAGAAATGGCGTCAGCGACCGCACCCGGCCCGGATCGGGCAGGCATTCGACATCCTTGGGGTTGAGCGAAATCACCGCCGCGGCGCGGTCCAGCGCGGCCCGCGTCGCCTCGTGGCCCATCGCCCAGGGGCCGTTCGCGCGCTTGTTCGCGAGCGAGGCCTCGGCCAGCAGGTAGGGGATGCCGAGCGCTTCGGCCACGCGCGGGCCGATCCAGTCGGGCGCTTTGTAATAAAG
>CAXMQD010000189.1:0-6038 GCA_964194965.1 uncultured Acidimicrobiia bacterium
GGGCGCGGGCCAACCGATTCGCGAGGACGGCCCGGCCAGCCACCTGATTTCCAAGCAGGGCACCCCGACCATGGGCGGCTTCCTGATCCTGCTGGCGATTCTCATTTCGACCCTGCTGTGGGCCGACCTGACCAACGGCTACGTCTGGGCGTTGCTTCTGGTGACTTGCGGCTTCGGACTGGTCGGTTTCTCCGATGACTACCTGAAGCTGACCAAGCGCAACTCCAAGGGCTTGCCCGGCCGGATCAAGCTGACCGCGCAGATCGCGATCGCCGCGGTCGCGACCTACTGGATTGGCGCGCTGACGCCCGACGGCATGGCAACCCACCTGGCGGTGCCGTTTTTCAAGGACCTGTTGCTCAATCTGAGCTGGTTCTTCATGCCGTTCGCGATTTTCGTCATGGTCGGCGCCTCGAACGCGGTCAACCTGACCGACGGCCTGGACGGCCTGGCGATCGTTCCGGTGATGATCGCGGCCGGCTGTTTCGCGCTGATTGCCTACCTGGTCGGCAACACGGTATTCGCCAACTACCTGCAGCTTCACCAGGTTCCGGGCAGCGGCGAGCTCGCGGTGTTCTGCAGCGCGCTAGTTGGGGCGAGCCTCGGATTTCTGTGGTTCAACGCGCCGCCGGCGATGGTGTTCATGGGCGATACCGGCTCGCTCAGTTGCGGCGGCGCGCTGGGCGGCATCGCGGTCGTGACCAAGCACGAGTTGGTGCTGGCCATCATCGGCGGGCTGTTCGTGCTCGAGACGGTTTCGGTCATCGTCCAGGTCGCCTCGTTCCGCATGACCGGCCGCCGGGTGTTCCGCATGGCGCCGCTGCACCACCACTTCGAGCAGAAAGGCTGGGCCGAACCGACCATCGTGATTCGCTTCTGGATCATCGCCTCGATCCTGGCGCTGGCGGGTCTGTCGACCCTGAAGCTGAGATGAGGGAGCGGGACTGGTGATCGATCTCAGCTTCTTCGGCGGCCTCCCGGTCGCGGTCCTCGGGCTCGGCAAGTCCGGGCTTTCGGCCGCGCGCACGCTTCGGGACGGCGGCGCCGAGGTCTGGGCCTGGGACGACAACGAGGACCGACGCGCCGCGGCCCGCGAGCAGGACATCCCGCTCGTCGACCTCCACACTTGCAACTGGCGCGAACTGACCAGCCTGGTTATCTCGCCCGGCATTCCCCACAGCCATCCCGAGCCCCATCCGGTAGCGCGGTTGGCCAAGGAGCACGGCTGCGAAATCATCGGCGATATCGAGCTGCTGGCGCGCGCCCAGCGCGACGCCAGCTACCTGGGCATCACCGGCACCAACGGCAAGTCGACCACCACCGCCCTGATCGGCCACATCCTCGAGCTGTCGGGCCGGCGGGTCGCGACCGGCGGCAACCTGGGCATCCCGGCGCTCGACCTCGAGCCCCTGGACCTCGAAGGCATATACGTCCTGGAGATGTCGTCCTACCAGATCGAGATCACAGTCTCGATCACCTTCGACGTCGGGGTGCTGCTCAACGTTTCCGCCGACCACATCGATCGTCATGGTGGCCTCGATGGCTACGTCGCGGCCAAGCGCATGATTTTCCACCGTCAGACCAAACCGCGCACCGCGGTCATTGGCGTCGACGACGACATCTGCCGCAAGATCTTCGAGGATCTCAAGGCCGCGAGTGAACAGATCGTGTTCCCGATTTCGGGCGAGAACCATACTCCGGGCGGCGTCTATGTCCGCACCGGCATACTCCACGACGATATCGACGGACAGGCGGTACCCGCCATCGACCTGCGCGAGGTCCCGACCCTGCCCGGCGTCCACAATTGGCAGAACGCCGCCGCCGCCTATGCCGCTTGCCGGGCGATCGGCGTCGACGCGCCGGTCATCGCCGCCTGCTTGCGTAGCTTTCCGGGCCTGCCGCACCGCCAGGAGTTGATCGAGATCATCGACGGCATCGCTTGGATCAACGATTCCAAGGCGACCAACGCCGACGCCGCTGCCAAGGCGCTGGCCTGCTACGACAACATCTATTGGATCGCCGGCGGCCAGGCCAAGGAGGGCGGTCTGGGCGGGCTGGAATTCAATTTCGACCGCATCGGTCACGCCTTCCTGATCGGCGAGGCCGCGGAGGCCTTCGCCGCGTTTCTCGGCGGCAAGGTGCCCGCGACCCGCAGCGATGATCTGGCCACGGCAGTCAAGCAAGCCCGGGAGCTCGCGCGCGGAGAGGGCCGCGAGGGCGCGGTGGTTCTGCTCTCTCCGGCCTGCGCGTCGTTCGATCAATTCGCCAATTTCGAGGCCCGCGGCGACGTGTTCCGCGACCTGGTCGAGGCGCTGCCCGGCACGCGCAGCGATCCCGACATCGACACGACCCTGCCAAGCGGGGCCCTGCCAAGCGGGACCCTGGCGGACGGGAGCGCATCGCAATGATGGGTTTCGCACGCAACGACACTTCCGTACTGGGCCGCTGGTGGTGGACCGTCGACCGCTGGACGCTGGCGGCCCTGATCTGCCTGATGGGCCTGGGCGCGGTGCTGATCATGGCGGTCGCGCCGGCCGCCGCCGAGCGGATCGGTGGGCTTGGCACTTTCCAACTCGCCGAGCGGCAGCTGGTCTTTCTCGCGTTGGCCGTTTTGGTGGTCGTCGGCGTCTCGCTGCTCGAGCCGCGCCATCTGCGCCGCCTGTCGGTAGCCGGCCTGGGCGCCGCGATCGTGCTGCTCGCACTCACGCTGCTGGTCGGGCCCGAAATCAAGGGCGCGACCCGATGGCTCAGCGTCGCCGGCGTGTCGATTCAGCCCTCTGAGTTCGTCAAACCCTTTTTCGCCGTCGCGGCGGCTTGGTTGCTGGCCGCCGAGAAGGACGGGCACGCCATTCCCGGCACCCGCGCCGCGCTCGCGCTTTGGGCCGTCGTGGTCGCGCTCCTGCTGTTGCAGCCCGACGTCGGGCAGAGCTTCGTCATCAGCGCGATCCTGGGCATCGAGATGTTTGTCGCCGGGTTGCCGCTGATCTGGGTCGGTCTGATGGCCGCGGGCGGCGCGCTCGGCCTGGCCGGCGCCTACATCGCCCTGCCCCACGTCGCCTTGCGCATCGACGGTTTCCTCGACCCCGCCGCCGGCGACCGCTACCAGATCGAACGCTCCATGGCGGCTTTCGCCAACGGCGGCCTGTTCGGGACCGGCCCCGGCGAGGGCACGATCAAGACCCAGTTGCCCGACGCCCATTCGGATTTCATCTTCGCGGTCGCCGGCGAGGAATTCGGCCTGCTGGCCTGCCTGGCCATGGTCGCCCTGTTCGCCTTCGTGGTGCTGCGCGGCTTCTCCCGGGTGCTGCAGGAACGCAGCCTCTTCGTCCTGCTGGCCTGCGCCGGTCTGTTGGCCCAGTTCGGTCTGCAGGCGTTGATCAACATGGCCTCGGCACTGCATCTCATGCCGACCAAGGGCATGACACTGCCGTTCATCAGCTACGGCGGCTCATCCTCGATCGGTCTGGCGCTGGCTATGGGCATGGTGCTGGCGCTGACCCGGCGCCGGGTCGGCGGCGGGAGCGTATCATGAGCCGCGCCGAGAGGGGCCGCGCCACGCCGGGTGGCATCGTTCTGGCCGCGGGCGGCACTGGCGGGCATATGTTCCCGGCTCAGGCGTTGGCCCGGGAACTGCTCGACCGCGGCCTGAGCGTGGCGCTGGTAACCGACCGGCGCGGCGGCGGTTTCGGCCCCGACTTGCCCCAGGTCGAAACCCACCGGATCAGCGCCGCCGGCCTCACCGGTCGCGGTTTGCTGGGCAAGCTGCGCGGGGTGCTGGCGCTCGGCCTGGGCCTGGTGCAAGCGCGCCGCCTGCTCAAGGCGTTCGGCGGCGAGGTGGTGGTCGGCTTCGGCGGCTATCCTTCCGTGCCCACGGTGCTGGCCGGCGCCTCGTTGGGCCTGCGCGTCGTATTGCACGAGCAAAACGCGGTGCTCGGCCGCGCCAACCGGCTGCTCGCGGCCCGCGCCGACGCTATCGCGACCTCCTTCGACACGGTCGCCGCCATCGCCGAGTCCGACCGCGCGAAAGTGCATCTGACCGGCAACCCGGTGCGCCCGGCGATCGCCGCACTCGGCCGCCGGCCGTACGCGGTGCCGGACGCGAACGACGTTCTGCGGCTCTTGGTGACAGGCGGCAGCCAGGGCGCCGCGGTATTCAACGAGGTCGTGCCGGCGGCCCTGTGTCGCCTGCCCGAGCCGCTGCGCCGGCGCCTGAAAGTCAGCCAGCAGGTTCCCGGCGGCGCCATCGAGGATGTCGCGGCGGCCTATCGCGACTGCGACATCGCCTGCGAGCCGAAGGGTTTCTTCGACGACCTGCCCGAACGCCTCGGCGCCGCGCACTTGGTGATCGGCCGCGCCGGTGCCTCGACCGTGACCGAGTTGACCGCGGCCGGCCGCCCGGGGTTGCTGGTCCCCCTCCCCACCGCCACCGACGACCACCAGACCGCCAACGCCCAGTGCCTGGCCGCGGCCGGTGGCGGCTGGGTCATGCCGCAGTCCGGGTTCACGCCGGAGCACTTGGCCGAACGCCTGAGTTCCTTGTTCGCGAACCCGGCGCTGCTCGCGCGCGCCTCGCGCTGCGCCCAGGCCTACGGCCGCGAACGGGCCGCCGCCGCGCTCGCCGACGTGGTCTGCGCGCGCGGCAATCACAACGGACACACGGAATCGAACCGGGGGGAGGCCGCCGCATGAGACGCCTGCCCCTCGACCTCGGCACCATCCACTTCGTCGGCATCGGCGGCATCGGCATGAGCGGCATCGCCGAGATTCTGCACAATCTCGATTACCAGGTGCAGGGCAGCGACGCCGCCGAAAACGCCAACGTCCGGCGCCTGCGCGACCTCGGCGTCCCGGTGACCGTGGGCCACGCCGCCGAAAACGTCGAAAACGCCCAGGTCGTCGTCGTGTCTTCGGCAGTCAAGGAGACCAATCCGGAGGTCCAGTCCGCCCGAGCGCGTTTCGTGCCGGTGGTTCGGCGCGCCGAAATGCTGGGTGAGCTGATGCGCCTCAAGTGGGCGATCGCGGTCGGCGGCACCCACGGCAAGACCACCACCACGTCGCTGATCGCGGCACTTCTGGACGGCGCCGGTCTCGACCCCACGGTGATCAACGGCGGCATCATCAACGCCTACGGTACCAACGCGCGGCTCGGCCAGGGCGACTGGATGGTGGTCGAGGCCGACGAGAGCGACGGCACCTTCACCAAACTGCCCTCGACGATCGCCGTGGTCACCAACATGGACCCCGAGCACATGGACTTCTATGGCTCGGTCGAGGCGTTGCACGGCGCCTTCGAGCGTTTCGTCGAGAACATCCCGTTCTACGGCGTCGCGATCCTGTGCATCGACCACCCGGTGGTGCAGTCCCTGATCGGGCGCATCGAGGACCGGCGGGTGATCACCTACGGCTTCTCGCCCCAGGCCGACGTGCGCGCCGTCAACCTGAGCGCCTCGGGCAGCGAGATGCGCTTTGACGTCGAGATCACCGGCCGCACCGAGGATCGCGGCCAACGCATCGAGGGCTTCACCCTGCCGATGCTCGGCGAGCACAATGTTCTGAACGCGTTGGCGGCGATTGCGGTCGCCCACGAAATGGGCATCCCCGACGACAAGTCGCGCGCCGGCCTCGCCCGGTTCGGCGGCGTCAAGCGGCGCTTCACCAAGACCGGCGAGGCGCGAGGCGTCACGGTGTTCGACGACTACGGCCATCATCCGGTCGAGATCGCCGCCGTGCTCAAGGCCGCGCGCCAGGCCACCGGGGGCAAGGTAATCGCGATCGTGCAGCCGCATCGCTACACCCGCTTGGCTGCTTTGTTCGAAGAATTCTGCACCTGCTTCAACGACGCCGACCACGTCATCGTGTCCGAGGTCTTCGCCGCCGGCGAGGAACCGATCGAGAGCGCCGACCGCGACGCCCTGGTCGGAGGCATGCGCGCACGCGGCCACCGCGACGTGACCGCGCTGACCGATGTCGAGCTGCTGGCGCCGCTGGTGTCCGAACTGGCCCAGCCCGGCGACCTAGTGGTCTGCCTGGGCGCCGGC
>CAXMQD010000190.1:0-3144 GCA_964194965.1 uncultured Acidimicrobiia bacterium
CGGCGTGGTGGTGCCCGACGCCTTCATGCGCGCGGTCGAGGCGGACGCCGAGTGGCCGCTCACCAGCCCCAAGGACGGCGCGATCATCCGCAAGATCAAGGCGCGCGATCTGTGGATCCGCATTCTGACCGCGCGCATCGAAACCGGCGAGCCCTACATCCTGTTCGGCGATCACGTAAACCGCGCGATCCCCGAGCACCACAAGCTGGCCGGCCTGAACGTCAAGATGTCCAACCTGTGCAGTGAAATCACCCTGCCGACCGGTCTCGACCACCACGACGTGGAGCGCACCGCGGTGTGCTGCCTGTCGTCGCTCAACTTGGAGACCTACGAGGCCTGGCGCGATCACCCGGACTTGATCGAGGACGTCATGCGCTTCCTCGACAACGTGCTCAGCGACTTCATCGCGCGCGCGCCCGATTCCATGTCCCGCGCCCGCTATGCTGCTCAGCGCGAGCGCTCCGTGGGCCTCGGCGTGATGGGTTTCCACTCGTTCCTGCAA
Source organism: uncultured Acidimicrobiia bacterium (assembly GCA_964194965.1). Taxonomy (GTDB): domain Bacteria; phylum Pseudomonadota; class Alphaproteobacteria; order Kiloniellales; family J153; genus JACZVL01. The sequence continues at coordinate 503 of CAXMQD010000190.1, forward strand.
CGCAACCGCATTCCGCTGGAAAGCGTCATGGCCAAGGTCTGGAACCGGCGCATCTTCAAACAGATCCGCGAAGGCGCCGACGCCGCCTCGCGGGTGCTGGCCGAGGAGCGTGGCCCCTGCCCGGACGCCGAGGAATTCGGCGTGATGGAACGCTTCTCCAACAAGCTGGCGATCGCGCCCACGGCCTCGATCTCGATCATCTGCGGCGGCGCCTCGCCAGGCATCGAGCCGATCGCCGCCAACAGCTTCACCCACAAGACGCTGTCGGGCTCGTTCAACGTGCGCAACAAACACCTGGCCGAACTGCTCGTCGAGAAAGGCCGCGACGACGAGGAAACCTGGTCCTCGATCACGGTCAACGAGGGCTCGGTGCAGCACCTGGATTTCCTCAGCCAGGACGAAAAGGACGTATTCAAAACCGCCTTCGAACTCGATCAGCGCTGGATCGTGGAGTTGGGCGGCGACCGCACGCCCTTCGTCTGCCAGTCCCAGTCGATCAACGTGTTCCTGGCGGCGGACGTGCACAAGCGCGATCTGCACCAGATCCATTTCCTGGCCTGGAAGAGGGGCTTGAAGAGCCTCTACTACTGCCGCTCCAAGTCGATCCAGCGCGCGGAGGTGGGCCAAGAGACAGCCCGGGCGGCGGGTGACGCGGCGAGCGCGGCGGGCGCCATCCCGCATTTGGGAACAATCAACGGCGCCGAGCGCCCGAACGGGGCGAACGGAACTTCGAATGGGGGAGAGCCGATCGACTACGACGAATGCCTCGCCTGTCAATAGGCGAGCTTGCCGGGGGGCCGCGGCCCACGTAGGGCGCGGCCCCATTTTCAGGCCAATACCGAAACCGCATCACATCACCCCGATGGACACTCAGGACCGCCATGTCGCTGCTCGACGCCAATCACGTTTACAAACCGTTTAGCTACCCTTGGGCCTACGATGCCTGGTTGACCCAACAGCGCATCCATTGGCTGCCCGAGGAAGTGCCGCTGGCCGACGACGTCAAGGATTGGCAGCGGAAACTGACCCCGGGCGAGAAGAACCTGCTGAGCCAAATCTTCCGCTTCTTCACCCAGGCCGACGTCGAGGTGAACAACTGCTACATGAAGCACTACGCGCGGGTCTTCAAGCCGACCGAGGTGCAGATGATGCTGGCCGCCTTCTCCAACATGGAGACGGTGCATATCGCCGCCTACTCGCACCTGCTCGACACCGTCGGCATGCCCGAGGCCGAGTACTCCGCCTTCCTGCGCTACAAGGAGATGAAGGACAAGTACGACTACATGCAGTCCTTCGGCGTCGAAACCAAGGCGGACATCGCTATGACACTGGCGGTGTTCGGCGCCTTCACCGAGGGCCTGCAACTGTTCGCCAGCTTCGCGATTCTGCTCAACTTCCCGCGCTTCAACAAGATGAAGGGCATGGGTCAAATCGTGTCCTGGTCGGTGCGCGACGAGTCGCTGCACACTCAATCCATGGTGCGCCTGTTCCGCACCTTCGTCGCCGAGAACCCGGAGGTCTGGACCGAGCAATTCGAGCGCGATCTCTACAAGGCCTGCGAGACCATCGTCACCCACGAGGACGCCTTCATCGACCTGGCCTTCGAGTTGGGCGGAGTCGAGGGGCTCGAGGCGCCGGAGGTGAAAAGCTACATCCGCTACATCGCCGACCGGCGCCTAACCCAGATCGGCCTGCAGCCAATCTACCGAACCGAAAAGAATCCGCTGCCCTGGTTGGACGCGATCCTGAACGGCGTCGAGCACGCCAACTTCTTCGAAAACCGCGCCACCGAATACTCCCGCGCCGCCACCCAAGGCACCTGGGACGAGGCCTTCGATTAAAGGGTGGGCGTCCCCGCCCCTACGCCCCGCACATCTCCTTGAGCGCCGCCCAGTCGCTCGCGCTCATGGCCGGGCCTTCCGCGCCCCCGGCATTCGCGAAAAGGCGCGCGCGGGCTTCGTGGCTGGGGTGGGTGGAGAGCAGTTGCAACGCCGCGGGCAGCTCCGGGCCGCCCTTGGCCAGGCGCGTGAAGAACGCGCTCAGTCCCTGGGTGCCGATTCCGGTCTCGCCGAGCAGGGCGAGGGCAACCCGGTCGGCCTCGGCTTCCGCCTCGCGGCTATAGGAAAGCGACAGCAGGCTCGCGCCGATGCCGCCGAACAGGCCCTCGCCGAGTTCGCCCAGCATCAGCCCGAACAGCACCTCTAGACCGAAGCTGCGCAGGATCGCCTGGGTGCCGTGGCGCGCGGTCACGTGGCCGATCTCGTGGGCCAGGACGCCGGCCACCTCGGCCGGATCTCCGGCGTCCTCGATCAGGCCGCGGAACAGCACCACGCGCCCGCCGGGTAACGCAAAAGCATTCGCCATCTCGATGTCGAGCACGTGGACCCGGAAGCGGTAGGGCGCGGCGGCCTGGGCGGCCGCGGGCCCAGAAAAGCCCCCCGCCAGGCGCGCGGTCAAGCGGTCGAGCGCGGCGCGGCCGGCCGCGGTCTCGCAAAACTTGAGCGCGTCCCGCTGGATCGCCGAGAAGACCTCGCTTAACTCTTCGAAGGCCCGATCGCCCAGCGCCTCTTCCCAGGACACCGGGATCTGCGCCGCGGTCCACCCGGCCAGGCGCGGCAGTGCCACCCAGACCACCGCGACCA
>CAXMQD010000191.1:0-9337 GCA_964194965.1 uncultured Acidimicrobiia bacterium
CTCGCAAAGCAGGGGTCTCCCGGGCATAATCGAGGCTCCACAGGGGCATAGCGGGACTCACTCACGTGTTCTCCAAAATCCTGATTGCCAACCGCGGCGAGATCGCCTGCCGCGTGATCCGCAGCGCCAAGCGCCTGGGGATCGCGACCGTCGCGGTCTATTCCGAGGCCGACGCGGGCGCGCTCCACGTCGAGCTCGCCGACGAGGCCGTGCTGCTCGGCCCGGCCCCGGCCGTCGAGAGCTACCTGGTTATCGACAAGATCGTCGCCGCCTGCCGGGAGACCGGCGCGCAAGCCGTGCATCCGGGCTTCGGTTTCCTGGCCGAGAACCCGGCCTTCGTCGCGGCGCTGGAGGCGGCGAACCTGGTCTTCATCGGGCCGGGCGTGCGCGCGATCGAGGCCATGGGCGACAAGATCGAGTCCAAGCGCCTGGCGGCCGAGGCCGGGGTCAGCACCGTGCCGGGCCACATGGAGCTGATCGCCGATGCGGACGAAGCCGTGCGTGTCGCGGGCGGGATCGGCTATCCGGTCATGATCAAGGCCTCGGCCGGCGGCGGCGGCAAGGGCATGCGCATCGCCCGCGACGACGCCGAGGCGCGGGCGGGTTTCGCCTCCGCCCGCAACGAGGCGCGCGCCGCTTTCGGTGACGAGCGCATCTTCATCGAGAAGTTCATCGAACAGCCACGCCACATCGAAATCCAGGTGCTGGCCGACGCCCACGGCACGGTCATCCACCTGGGCGAACGCGAATGCTCGATCCAGCGGCGCCACCAGAAGGTCATCGAAGAGGCACCCTCGCCGCTCCTCGACCCCGAAACCCGCGCGCGCATGGGCGCCCAGGCGGTGGCCTTGGCGGAGGCGGTGGATTACCGTTCGGCGGGCACGGTCGAGTTCATCGTGGACAAGAATAAGAACTTTTATTTCCTTGAAATGAATACAAGAATTCAGGTTGAGCATCCGGTAACCGAGATGGTGACCGGGCTCGATCTGGTGGAATCGATGATTCGCATCGCGGCCGGCGAACCGCTCGGCCTGAACCAGGACGACGTCGCGCTGACCGGCTGGGCACTGGAGGCGCGGGTCTACGCCGAGGACCCGCTGCGCGGTTTCATGCCCTCGATCGGCCGCCTGGTCCGTTATCGTGAACCCCAGTGCGAGCCCGAACAGGGCCAGCGCCTGCGCATCGACAGCGGCGTCGTCGAGGGCTCCGAGATCACCATGTTCTACGATCCCATGATCGCCAAGGTGGTGACGCACGGCGAAACCCGCGATGACGCGATCCACGCCATGCAGGAAGCGCTCGATGGCTTCACCATCCGCGGCATCCGCCATAACCTGAACTTCCTGGCCGCGGTCATCGCCAAGCAACGGTTCCGCGACGGCCGCCTGACCACCGGTTTTATCGATGAGGAGTTTCCGGACGGCTACCAGGACGCCGCCGCCCCGGCCGCGGCGCGCGCAGCGATGATCGCGGTCGCCGCCGTGGTCCAGCAGCGCACGGCCGCGCGCGACCGGGGCGGCGCGGAGTCCGCTACGCTCGACCACTGGGTGGTGCGCAGCGGCGGCGCGGCCCACGAGGTCGCGCTGACGCCGACCGACGACGGCACCCGTGTCGCCGGCGCGGCCGAAACTTGCGTGGTGGAGAGCGATTGGCGGCCGGGCATGGCGCTGTTCCGGGGCCGCATCGACGGCCGGCCGGTAACCGTGCAGGTCGACCGGCGCGCACCCGGCTTCCTCTTGAGCCACGGCGGCGCCGAGGCCGCGGTCCAGGTGTTGCGGCCTCGGGTCGCGGAACTGGCCGCGCGCATGCCCGAAAAGCAGGCGCCAGACCTGTCGCGCTATCTGCTTTCGCCGATGCCCGGGCTGCTGGTCAAGCTCGCGGTCGCGGCCGGCCAGGAGGTCAAGGCCGGCGACGTGCTCGCCGTGGTCGAGGCGATGAAGATGGAAAACGTGCTGCGTGCCGAGCGCGACGGCGCGATCGCCAAGGTCCACGCGGAACCGGGCGCCAGCCTGGCGGTCGATCAACCGATCCTCGAATTTGCGTGAGGCCGGCGCCGGAGGCCCATATGGAACAACTCGATCCGCCCGACGTAGCGGTCTGGGACGAGCGCCGCCTGTGGTTCGAGGCGCGCGAGGCGTCCTGCGCCAAGGCCGGCGCGGCGGCGCCCAGCGACCAGGCCTGTGCCCTGATGATCGACCTCCAGGCGGCCTACTGCGCCGGCGCTTTCTCGGCGGCCGTCGTGCTGGCCGCGGCCATCGTCGACGCCCAAGCGCTCCCGGGGGCGCCGCGCGAGGCCGGGGTGGCGGGCCTCGACCGCAAGACCCTGCGTTGGCTGCGCGGCCTGCGCAACCGCCTGGTTCACGAAGACCCGGCCAACCCCGCGATCACCATCGAGGACCATTGGATGAAGCGGGACGTTTGGGAGCGCCGAACCCGGCGCGCCGTGGAGGCCGCCTTCGCCGCGCTCTATCCGGGCTCGGCGGGGGGCTCGACAGGGGAGGGGGCGTGACCCCGGCGGCGGAAACCGCGTCGCAGCGGGTCCGCGTGGTGGTCTCGGGCCGGGTCCAGGGCGTCTGGTATCGCGGTTGGACCGTCGATGAGGCGCGCGCCCGCGGCCTCGACGGCTGGGTGCGCAACCGCCGCGACGGCAGCGTCGAGGCGGTTTTTCAGGGCGCGCCGGCGCGGGTCGCGGAGATGATCGCGGCCTGCCGCCGGGGACCGTCGATGGCGCGGGTGATGGCGGTCGAAACCCATCCCCACGACGACCCGGTCGCGCCCGGTTTCGCGCAATTGCCGAGCGCGTGAGCGGCGGCCCGCCGCCAACCAACCCCTCCGATCCCATTCCGTCGACCCGATGCCACGTGTTACGGTGGCCATCTCATCGTTTTCTGGCGGGGGGTAATAATGAGCGTGCTTGAAATTGCGACCAAGGATGCGGGTGTGGCCACGGTCGACTTGGCGGCTGTCGAAGCCTTGGAGCAGGACCTCCGCGGCACGATTCTACGGCCCACGTCGGCGGATTACGATCAAGCCCGGCGTATCTGGAATGGAATGATCGACCGCCGCCCCGCGGTTATCGTCCGTTGTGCCGGTGCCTCCGACGTTGTCGCGGCGGTGAATTTCGGTCGCGAACACGATCTCCTCATCGCCGTACGGGGCGGCGGTCATAACGTCGCCGGCAATGCTGTCTGCGACGGCGGCCTGATGATCGATCTTTCGGGAATGCGAGACGTCCATGCGGAACCCGGGCTCCGCCGCGCGCGAGCCGGTGGCGGTGCGACCTGGGGTGATTTCGACGCCGAGACGCAGCTGTTCGGCTTGGCGACGACCGGTGGCCTGATTAGCGACACGGGGGTTGCCGGATTAACGCTGGGCGGCGGGATCGGGTGGCTCACTCGGTCCCATGGGCTCGCGTGCGACAATCTTATCTCCGTGGACATCGTCACCGCCAAGGGCCAGCGCGTCACGGCGAGCGAAGAGGACAACCCGGATCTGTTTTGGGGACTCAAAGGCGGCGGCGGCAATTTCGGCATTGCAACGTCATTCGAGTTTCAACTCCATCCGGTCGGCCCTTTGCTGTTTGCCGGAATGACACTTTATCCGCTCGAAAGCGCACAGGAGATCCTCGTACATTTCCGCGATTTCATGGCGGGGTCGTCCGACGAGTTGGGCGGATTGGCGGGATTTACGACCACGCCGGACGGCCAGCCCGTGCTCGCGCTGATCGGCGTCTATAATGGGGATTTATCGGATGGCGAAGCCGCCTTGAAGCCGCTGCGCGATTTCCGTCAGCCGCTCCTCGATACCTTCGCGCCGACCCCCTACCGAAAAATTCAATCCCTGTTCGACGCGGGAACGCCGCCAGGGCTTCGTTATTATTGGAAATCGAGCTTCCTTGACGGCTTGCCGGAAGACGGCCTGGCGACGGTCATCAGCCAGGCGCGCAAGCGCCCGACCCCAAACTGCAAAATCTTCCTGGAGTTTATGGGCGGTGCGTGCGCGCGCTTTCCGAAGGAGGCCGCCGTGTTCGATCATCGCGACTCACCCTTCAACCTGCTGATCATCGGGGCATGGCAAGACCAGGACCAGGACGAAACCAATCGCACCTGGGCGCGCGATACTTGGCAAGCCATGCAGCCATTTGCATCCGAGGGGGTCTACGTAAACTATCTGGGAACAGAGAGTGACGAAGGAATCAATCGGATACCGGCGGCCTACGGAGCCGGGAAATATGAAAAGCTCCTGGGCCTGAAGAAAAAATACGACCCGACGAATCTATTCAGAATGAATCAGAACATTCCGCCCGAGGGTGCTAGTTAGCAGCGCTCCGCAACGGACATCCGAATCCGGGGTCAGGTCTGGAATTGTGAAACTGGAGTCCCGAGCATCCTTGGGCCCGCACCCGCGAGGATCCCCGGGGATCATATGTCGAGGGCGCAAGTGCCGGAGATTTGACCCGGCCATCCTCCCGGCCCGCCGATAACCGCGTTCAAGGAAAGGATATTTCGATAATTCCAGAAATATAGTTGACGAGCCGATAATCCTTGGCTAGATTGCCTGCCATGGAACACGCTCACGCTGCCCGTTGTCTGGAAAAGCTCGGCAATCCGACGCGCCTGGAGATCTTCCGACTCTTGGTGCGCGCCGGTCCGGCCGGCGCCTCCGTGGGTGAGGTTCAGGACCGCCTGAACATTCCCGGCTCGACCCTGTCGCACCACATCTCGCACTTGGTCAACGCCGGCCTGGTCAATCAGACGCGCGAGGGCCGAGTGCTGCGCTGCACGCCGAACTTCGACTTGATGAGCCAAGTGATGGATTTTCTGACCGCCGAGTGTTGCACCGGGGTCGGCCAGACGGCCGGAATCAAGAAAGCCGGGTGATTTTTTTTGATTGCATAATATGTTATTTCTAGAAATATCGAAATGAATGATAAACGGAGGACCGAGGAATGAAAGCGACGAAACGAATGCACATCAGCCTAGGAGTCGAGAACCTCGACGCCTCTATCCGCTTCTATACCGCGTTCTTCGGCGCGTCCCCCACGGCGGTAAAGGACGATTACGCAAAATGGATGCTCGATGACCCGCGGGTTAACTTCTCGATCAGCAGTTGCTGCGGTGCGCCAGGCCTGAGTCACCTGGGGGTTCAGGTCGAAAATGGCGAGGAGTTAAGCGATATTTCGGCGCGCTTGCGGGACGCGGGCCTCGAAACCAGCGACCAACGCGATGTGACTTGCTGCTACGCCCGTCAGGACAAGACCTGGGTCAGCGATCCGCAGGGAGTGCGCTGGGAAACCTTCCTCACCCATGGCCAAAGCGTTCAAACCGGTTGCTGCGCCTAGCCAATGCACTTGGCGCCAAAAAATTCGATCAGGAGAAGGAACGAATGACCGATCTCGCGCTCACCATGCAAGGCGCGGTGCGCCGTATCGACCGAGTCTGGCTGGCGATCGCCGCGGTGTTCCTAATCCTGCTCGCCTTTCGGCCCGAACAGGTGCTGGTCAGCGCCGGCTTCGTATTCGACGCCTTCTCCTGGATCCTGCCGTTCCTGCTCGCTTCGGTGTTGCTCGCCGCCTGGCTCAAGGCGGCCGGCGCCGACCGGGTGATCGGCGCCACCGTGTCGCGCTCGCCGGTCCGGGCCATATTGGTGTTCGCCGCCGCCGGCGCGTTTTCGCCGTTCTGCTCCTGCGGCGTGGTGCCGCTCATCGCGGCGCTCCTGGCCGCGGGCGTGCCCCTGCCGGCGGTGATGGCGTTCTGGGTCGCCTCGCCGCTCATGGACCCGGAGATGTTCGTTCTGATGTGGGCCATGCTCGGCCTCGAGTTCACCCTCGCCAAGACCTTGGCCGCCTTCGGGCTTGGTTTAGCTGGCGGATTCGCGACCCTCGCGGCGCAGCGTGCCGGCCTGTTTGCCGCTCCCTTGCGCGCGATTTCGACCGGCGGCGGCTGCGGCTCCAGCACCAGCAGTGCCTGCGGCACCACCAACACCTGCGGCACTGAAACGTCCGCGTCGCCGGAGCTGCGCTGGGCGTTCTGGCGCGACGAATCGCGGCGCGCGGCCTTCAACGCAGAGGCACGCGATATCGGTTTGTTCTTGGCCAAGTGGCTGTTGTTCGCCTTCACCCTCGAAAGCCTGATGGTGCGATGGCTACCGCCCGAGATGATCGTCTCGCACCTGGGCGGCGACACCGGTTATGCGATCCCGCTCGCGGTTGCGATTGGTGTGCCGGCCTACTTGAACGGCTTCGCCGCGGTGCCCCTGATGGGCGAGCTCATGTCCATGGGCATGGCGCCCGGCGCCGCGCTCGCCTTCCTGGTCGCCGGCGGCGTCACCAGCCTGCCCGCGGCCATGGCGGTCTTCGCCCTGGTGCGGCTGCCGTTGTTCGGCTGGTATCTCCTGGTCTCGCTCGCCGGTTCGCTCGCGATCGGCTACGCCTACCAAGGTTGGATGGCGTTCTAGGTTCGACCGGACAGGAGATTGGGCGTGGCCTAACGGCGCTGCGCCAGGCGATGGTCTTCCCGGCCCGAATCGCAGCGAGCTATTCTTGCACGTCCCGGCTCGCGATAAACATCCAGACAGCCAAGACCGCCAAGAAGATTCCAACAGCGAGTAAGTTGACGGGGCGGTAGAACGTACTGCCAACTATGACATCGAAGTCAAACACGAAAACGAGGCTGAAAAGCACTGCCATCAGGGCGAATACGGTGGCTGACACGTAGAGTGCGATCTTGGGCAAAAGCGGTTCCTTTCAGGCCGTTAGGGACGCAGCCTATCAAAAATTGTTAACTTTTTGGTAAAAGCGGCCCCATGAAATGGGCTCTGCGTTCGGCAGTCTTTCTCAATCTGGCCGGATTTCGAATATCTCCTCGAAGGTGTCGCGCAATGCCATGTCGGCGTCGGCCATGGTAACCGGCAGGCCGAGGTCCACGAGCGAGGTCACGCCGTGGCCCCGGATGCCGCAGGGCACGATGCCCTCGAAGTGGGTCAAGTTCGGCTCGACGTTGAGCGCAACGCCGTGATAGCTGACCCAGCGTCGGATGCGCACTCCGATGGCGGCGATCTTGTCTTCGCGGTCCGCACCGCGGTCGACCCAGATGCCGACCCGGCCCTCGCGCCGCTCGCCAGTGACGTTGAAGCGTGCCAGCGCCGCGACCAGCCAGTCCTCCAAATCGCGCACGAAGCCGCGTAGGTCGTTGCACCGAGTGCCCTTGCGGCGCTTGAGGTCGAGCATGACGTAGGCAATCCGCTGGCCGGGCCCGTGGTAGGTGAACTGGCCGCCGCGGCCGCTGCGGTAGACCGGAAAGCGGTCCGGCTCCAGCAAATCGGCGTCTTGCGCGCTGGTGCCTGCGGTATAGAGCGGCGGGTGTTCGAGCAGCCAGACCAGTTCGCGGGCCCGTCCGGCGCGGATCGCCGCGACCCGGGCCTCCATTTCCGCGACCGCCTTCGGGTATTCGACCGGCCGGTCGTCGATGCGCCACTCCAGTTTTCGCATTCGGCTCCTTCGGCTTCGGTTCGCCTGGCTTGCGGTTCCGCGGGCGGTCTGTTAAGCCCGAGCAGCGTTCGAGGCGAACAATAGGACAGGCCCTCGGTAGGCGCCAGGAGATGCGGTCGCGAACGGTTCGCTGGGTGCCGGAGGGCCGCGCGGTTCCTGAATCCCCAACCGGGGCGACCCTGTCGAGGCCCGCTGGTCATGCGCCGCGGGCCTTCATTGTGAGGGGAGCCAGGCGATGGCTGAAGATCTGCGCGACGCCGCCTTGGCATATCACCGCCTGCCGAAGCCCGGCAAGTTGGAGGTGACGGCCACCACGCCGCTCGCCAACCAACGCGACCTGGCGCTGGCCTATTCGCCGGGCGTGGCCGCCGCTTGCGATGCCATTGTTGCCGATCCGGCCGAGGCCTCCCAGCTCACCGCCCGCGCCAATCTGCTCGCCGTGGTCACCAATGGCACCGCCGTGCTCGGCCTGGGCGCCATCGGGCCGCTTGCCGCCAAACCGGTCATGGAAGGCAAGGCGGTCCTGTTCAAGAAATTCGCCGGCATCGACGTCTTCGACATCGAACTCGACGTGCGCGATCCGGACCAGCTTATCGAGATCGTGGCCGCGTTGGAGCCGACCTTCGGCGGCATCAACCTTGAGGACATCAAGGCGCCGGAGTGTTTCGAGATCGAGAGCCGGCTGCGCGAGCGCATGTCGATTCCGGTGTTCCACGACGACCAGCACGGCACCGCGATTATCGTCGGCGCGGCGATTTACAACGGCCTGCGTTTGGTCGGCAAGGAGCCGGGCGAGATCAAGCTGGTGACCTCGGGCGCGGGGGCGGCCGCGCTCGCCTGTCTCGACCAACTGCTGGCGCTGGGGATCAAGCGGGAGAACGTCTGGGTGACCGACATCGCCGGGGTGGTCTACGAGGGCCGCAGCGAGGAGATGGACCCCTGGAAGGCGCGCTATGCCCGGAAGACCGAGGCGCGCGGTTTGGCCGAGGTGATCGAGGGCGCCGATATTTTCCTGGGCCTCTCCGCGCCCGGCGTGTTGAAGCCGGATATGGTCGCGGCCATGGCGCCGAAGCCGATCATCCTGGCGCTCGCCAATCCGGTCCCGGAGATCATGCCCGAAGAGGCATTGGCCGCGCGCGCGGACGCGATCATCGCCACCGGGCGCTCGGACTATCCGAACCAGGTCAACAACGTGCTGTGCTTCCCGTTCATCTTTCGCGGCGCGCTCGATGCGGGCGCGACCACGATCAACGAGGAAATGAAGCTGGCCTGCGTCAAGGCGCTCGCCGACTTGGCCCAGGCCGAGCCTTCGGAGGTGGTCGCCAGGGCCTATGGGGGCGAGGCCGGGCGCTTTGGCCCGGAATACCTGATCCCGCGGCCCTTCGACCCGCGCCTCATTCTTGAGGTCGCGCCGGCGGTTGCCAAGGCGGCGATGGACAGCGGGGTCGCGACCCGGCCGATCGCGGACTTCGAGGCCTATCGCCAGGGCCTGACTCAGTTCGTGTTCCGCTCCGGCCTGATCATGAAGCCGATCTTCGACCGCGCGGCCGGCGACCCCAAGCGGGTGATTTACGCCGAGGGCGAGGACGAACGCGTGTTGCGCGCCGTTCAGGTGTTGGTCGACGACGGCCTGGTCAAGCCGATTCTGGTCGGGCGGCCCGAGGTGATCGCCAGACGCATCGAGCGCCTGGGGCTGCGCGTTGCGGCGGATCGCGATTTCGAAATCGTCAATCCGGAGAGCGATCCGCGTTACAACACCTATTGGCAAACCTACCACCGCCTGATGGAGCGCGCCGGCATGTCGCCGGACCGGGCGCGCACCGTGGTGCGCACCAACAACACCGTGAT
>CAXMQD010000192.1:0-2808 GCA_964194965.1 uncultured Acidimicrobiia bacterium
CTCGGCGTTGCCGAACTCGAGTTTGACGCCGTCGGTATCCTTCTCCGTGATGACGCCCATCTGATAGAGCTCCATGGCGGACGCGAGCGTGCCGCCAAAGGATATCGGATCCATGCCGTGCTCGTTCATCAGGAAGCTGGCGAAGGTCAGTGCGTCGATATCGTCGATGCCGAGCAACGGCCCGAAGGCGAAGGCGGTCTCGTATTCGAGCCCGCCGGAGGCGTGGCGGTACTTGGGCCGGTTGACGATGGTGAAGTGGCTCTCGTCGATATGGGCGATGCGCCCGCAAGCGATGGTGCAGCCGAAGCAGGCCTTGTTGGTGAGCAAGTTTCGGTGCCCCGAGGAGCTGGTCCGTTCCATCGCCTCGGGATTGATGTTGCCGGTGCCCTCGAACTGGACCTCGTGGTAGTTGCGGGTCGGCAGCGAGCCGAACTCCTGCATGGAGTCGATCATGGCGTTGGTGCCGAGCTCGGTCAGCTCCTTGCGGCCGTCATTGTCGACCAGCAGCGCCTTGGTCTCGCGCACCGCGTCCATGAAACGCTTGGGATCGTCGACCTTGACGCCGAGGGTGCCGTGGACCGCGACCGCCTTGAGGTTCTTGGAGCCCATGACCGCGCCGACGCCGGAGCGCCCGGCGGCGCGGTGCAAGTCGTTGACGATGCAGGCATAGCGCACGCCGCGCTCGCCCGCGACCCCGATCGAGGCGACCTTGAGCAGCGGGTTCTGGTGCTTGGCCTTGAGCTTTTCCTCGGTCTCCCAGACCGTGCCGCCCCAAAGCTCGCCGGCGGGCACGATTTCGACCGCGTCGTCGACGATGTGCAGGTAGACCGGTTCGGCCGAGACGCCCTGGACGATCATGAGGTCGTAGCCGGCGTATTTGAGCTCGGCGCCGAACTTGCCGCCCGAGTTGGAGCAGGCGATGGCGCCGGTCAGCGGCCCCTTGGTGACCACGGCGTAGCGGCCGCTGGTCGAGGCCATGGTCCCGGTTAGCGGGCCGGTCGCGAAGATCAGCACGTTGTCCGGCCCCATGGCGTCGGCCGCGGGGTCCATGTTCTCCCAGAGGTACTTGGTCGCCAGGCCGCGCTCGCCCAAATAGGCGTTGGCCCACTCCATGTTGAGCGGCTCGACCGCGCTGGTGCCCTTGCCGAGGTCGACCCGCAGGACCTTTCTTTGCCATCCCATGACGCTATCCCTCCCCTTGGGCCGCGGCCTCGGCGTGGGTCTTCACGGCCCAGGCCTCCATGCGCTGATATCCGGTCCAGTCGGCATCGACGTAGACGATGGCCCCGGTCGGACAGGCCTTGGCGCACTCCGGATCGCCGCCGCAGAGGTCGCACTTGATGACCTTGCCGGTCGATTGGTTGTAGTTGATGGTGCCGAACGGGCAGGCGATGGTGCAGACCTTGCAGCCGACGCAGGTCGCCTCGTTGACCTCCATGGCGCCGGTCGCCGGGTTCTTGGTGATCGCCTCGACCGGGCAGGCCTGCATGCACCAGGCCTCGGCGCACTGGGTGCAGGTGTAGGGGATCGCCCGCAGGCCGTGCTCGAATTCGAACACCTTGATGCGCGACTTGGCCGGGTTGAACGCGCCCTCGTGCTCGAACGAGCAGGCCATCTCGCACTGCAGGCACGAGGTGCATTTGACCGGATCGATCAAGAGTGACTTCTGCATGACCCTCCCCCTGGTATGGAGCTTGTCCCGTAGGCCGGGATTTCGGCCGCTAAGGTATCAACGCGCCGCCCTCCAATCGAGCGAATTCTTGCCGCGAACGGGAACGTGCGGGCTAATCTAATATTACCGGCCCGAGCTCGGCTTTCTTGGCGGCCCAGGCTGGCTTGTCGAGCACTTGGATGCCGTGGGCCGCGATCAGATCTTGGAGCGCGCCGCGGCGCTTCTCTTGGTAGTGGGTCAGTTGCCCCGGCCCGGCCTGGGTCACCACGCCGTCCCCGGCTGCAATCTCACCCAGCGCCGTGAGGGCGCCCTCGGGGCTCATCACGGTCAGGGTCCGGCCGCCGTTGTGGGTGAAACCCAGCAGGCCATAGACGATCATGGTCGCGGCGCGCCCTTTTTTGAGAGGTCCGGCACCGAGATTGACAGTTTCCCGGCCGCCGGGGAAGCTATCGCGCGCCCGAATCGGCACGAGTGCGGGGACAAGGTATGGTGAGACGGTTGGCGCGCCGCGCGTCCGGGGCATCTGGGGCGTTCCGGCGCGGGTTCGGCGGTGCGATCCTATTCGCGGCGCTCGTGGTCGCGCCGGCGGCGATCCTGGCCGCGGAGCTTGGGCAGCCGGCGCCGGGCAGCACCATCAAACGCCTCAGCCCACCCAAGAGTGGCGCGATCGGCGGCCTGGAAGGTTTCCCGGGCCACAGCACCGCGCCTGGCAAGGCCGGCGCGATCCCGCGCCAGCCCGCGCGCGTCCGGCGCAGCGTGACCCAGGGGCCCGAGGGGGCCGAACTGCGGGTCATCACCCTCGGCACTCAGGCGAGCAGCCTGGCCGGGGTGCCGCCCCTGCCCCGGACCCGGCCGGTCCGGGCGGAGGACTTGGAGACCGGGGCATTCGCGCGCGGCTCGGCAAGCCTGGGACCGACCCGGCTGAGGCCCGGCATGAGATCACTGCGCTGGCCGCTGGACGGCGCCTTGGTGAGTTCGGGTTACGGCCCGCGCCGGCATCCGATCCTGGGCGGCACGCGGCGCCATGGCGGCGTCGACCTGCCGGCGCCCTCGGGCACCCCGGTGCGCGCCGCCGCCGACGGCGCCGTGCGCTATTTCGGCCGCAATGGCAGCTACGGCCGCTTCATCCGGCTCGA
>CAXMQD010000193.1:0-6577 GCA_964194965.1 uncultured Acidimicrobiia bacterium
ACCCTACACCAGCCAGGAAAGCCTGGATGATGCGGCCGAAACCGCGCGCCTGCTCGGCCTGCGCCTCGACCAGGTCGGCATCGAGCCGGCCATGACCGCGTTCGACGGCATGCTGGCACCGCTATTCGACGATCTGGCGCCGGATACTACCGAGGAGAATATACAGGCGCGTTCGCGCATGGTGACCCTCATGGCGATCAGCAACAAGCTCGGCTACATGCTGCTCTCGACCGGCAAC
The DNA here is from genome assembly GCA_964194965.1 of uncultured Acidimicrobiia bacterium. GTDB lineage: Bacteria > Pseudomonadota > Alphaproteobacteria > Kiloniellales > J153 > JACZVL01. Next base: position 239 of record CAXMQD010000193.1, read on the forward strand.
AAATCCGAGGTCTCGGTCGGCTACGCCACGCTCTACGGCGACATGGCCGGTGGCTACAACGTGCTCAAGGACGTCTACAAGACCACGGCCTACCAGCTCGCGCGCTGGCGCAACCAGGCGCCGCCCAGGGGCGGTCTCGGCCCGGCCGGCCGGGTCATCCCCGAGCGCGTGCTCACCAAGGCGCCTTCGGCCGAGCTCAAGCCCGATCAGACCGACCAGGATTCCCTGCCGCCCTACGAGGTGCTCGACGATATTCTGGAATGCCTGATCGAAGAGGAGATGGGGGTCGAGGAGATCGCCGCGCGCGGCCACGACCGCGATACCGTGAACCGAGTCTGGCACCTGCTCGAAATGGCCGAATACAAGCGCCGCCAGGCCTGCCCCGGGGTCAAGATCACCCGCCGCGCCTTCGGCAAGGACCGCCGCTACCCAATCGTCAACGCCTTCAAGGGCCCGGCGTGAGGGGCTGACGGTTCGCGCAGAATCTCGAAGCCCCTGTGGCGCCCATGGACCGGGTGGCGAAGATTTGCTACCCCTTGCTGGCCGCAGCTCGGCCCAATGCCCGATGGGCGGTAATTTTATTGACTAATATCAATAGATTGAACGCCCCGTGACCCTGCAGATCTACGACACGATGACGCGCGCCAAGACGGCGTTCGAGCCGCTCGATCCGGACGACGTGCGGTTCTACGTCTGCGGGCCGACGGTCTACGATCTCGCCCATATCGGCAACGCCCGCCCGGTGGTGGTGTTCGACGTGCTGTTCCGCCTGCTGCGCCACCTCTATGGCGCGGCGCACGTTACCTACGCGCGCAACATCACCGACGTCGACGACAAGATCATCAAGGCGGCCCAGGAATCGGGCGAGCCGATCGATTCGATCACCGCCCGCACCACCGAGGCGTTCCACGCCGACATGGCGGCGCTCGGCGCGCTCGAACCCTCGATCGAGCCGCGCGCGACCGGGCACATCGCCCAGATGATCGCCATGATCGAGACCCTGATCGAGCGCGGCCACGCCTATGTCGCCGACGGCCACGTGCTGTTCTCGGTGCCCTCCATGGCCGACTACGGCCGGCTGGCGCGCCACAGCCTGGACGAGTTGGTCGCCGGCGCCCGGGTCGAGGTCGCGCCTTACAAGCGCGACGCGACCGACTTCGTGTTGTGGAAGCCGTCCACGGACGCGCAACCGGGCTGGGACAGCCCCTGGGCCAATCCTTGGGGTCATCGCGGCCGCCCGGGCTGGCACATCGAATGCTCGGCCATGTCGGCCGAGCACCTGGGCGCCGAGTTCGACATCCACGGCGGCGGCCAGGACCTGATCTTTCCGCACCACGAGAACGAGATCGCCCAGAGCCGCTGTGCCCACCCCGGGGCCGGCTTCGCGCGCTATTGGATGCACAACGGTTACGTGGTGGTCGGGGGCGAGAAGATGTCCAAGTCGCTCGGCAACTTCTTCACCGTGCGCCAATTGCTCGAAGAGGGGTGGCCGGGCGAGGTGATCCGCCTGACCCTGCTCTCCGCCCACTACCGCCAACCTCTCGATTTCACCCGCGACAAGTTGACGGAGTCGAAGGCCCAGCTCGACCGGCTCTATGGGGCGCTGCGCAAGGCCGGGGGGACAGGGGCTGCCGGGGCGGCCGAGGTGCCTGAAGCGCCCGGATCCGTGATCGCCGCGCTTAGCGACGACCTCAATACGCCCGAGGCCCTGGCCGGCCTGCACGAGCTTGGCACGGCCCTCAACAAAGCGGGCGATGCGGCGGAGATAGCCCGGTTGGCCGGCGCGCTCACGGCCTCGGGCGCCCTGCTCGGCATTCTGGACGCGGACCCCAAGGACTGGTTTCAGGCGGGCGCCGGGGCTGGCGCCGGGGCTGGCGCCGGGGTGGGCGTCGAGGCGGCCGTGATCGAGGCCCAGATCGCCGCCCGCGTGGCCGCGCGGCAGGCCAAGGATTTCGCCGAGGCCGACCGCATCCGCGATGCGCTTGCGGCCGAGGGCATCGTGCTGGAGGATGGCGCGGGCGGCACGACCTGGCGCCGCGCGGGCTGAAAGCACGATACCATGACCGACGACAACTACATTTCGCTGTTCGATTCGACCCTGCGCGATGGGGCGCAGACCCAAGGGGTCGACTTCGGGGTCACCGACAAGCTCGCCATTACCCTGGCGCTCGACCGCCTCGGCCTGGACTACGTCGAGGGCGGTTGGCCCGGCGCCAACCCGACCGACGACGCGTTCTTCGCCGAACCTCCGGCGGTCGAGAATACCCGCTTCGTCGCCTTCGGCATGACCCGCCGGCCGGGCCGCAGCGCCGGCAACGACCCCTCTCTCGCCGCATTGGTGAACGCCAAGGTGCGCGTCGCCTGCATCGTCGGCAAGGCCTGGGATTTCCACGTCGACGTGGCGCTCGGCATTTCACGCGCGGAGAACCTCGCCATGATCGGCGACAGCGTGGCCCACCTGGCCCGGTCCAAGGACGAAGTGCTGTTCGACGCCGAGCACTTCTTCGACGGCTACAAATCGGACCCGGGCTACGCGATCGAATGCCTCAGGGCGGCGCACGGCGCCGGCGCCCGCTGGGTCGTGCTCTGCGACACCAACGGCGGCGCGCTGCCGGGCGAGGTCGAGCGCATTGTCGCCAAGGTGACCGCCGAGATCCCGGGCAGCCACGTCGCCATCCACTGCCACAACGACACCGAAAACGCGGTCGCCAACTCGCTCGCCGCGATTGGCGCCGGCGCGCGCCAGATCCAGGGCACGATCAACGGCCTGGGCGAGCGTTGCGGCAACGCCAACCTGGTGTCCCTGATCCCGACCCTCAAGCTCAAGACCGATTTCGAGATCGGCGTCTCGGACCAACAGCTCGAACGGCTGACCGGCGTATCGCACCTCCTGGACGAACGCCTCAACCGGGCGCCCGATGCCTTCGCCGCCTACGTTGGCGACAGCGCCTTCGCTCACAAGGGCGGGCTGCACGCCTCGGCGGTCGAGAAGGACCCACGCACTTACGAGCACATCGACCCGGCGCTGGTCGGCAACCGCCGCCACGTCGTGATCTCGGACCAGGCCGGGCGCTCCAACATGCTGGCGCGCTTCCGCGAGCTGGATATCGACGCCGAGATGGCCGACGGCGAGATCAACTCGCTGATCGAAACGGTCAAGGCGCGCGAGTTCGAGGGTTACGCCTACGACGGCGCCGAGGCGAGTTTCGAGCTGCTGGCGCGGCGCGCGCTGGGCGAGGTTCCGCACTTCTTCAAGCTGTCGCGGTTCCGGCTCATGGACGACCGGCGCTGGAACGCGCGCGGCGAACTGGTGACCGAGTCCGAGGCGACCGTGACCATCGAGGTCGGCGCCGGTGCCCACATGGAGGTGGCGACCGGCAACGGCCCGGTCAACGCGCTCGACAACGCGATCCGCAAGGCGCTGTTGCCGCTCTATCCGCAACTCGAGGACATGCGCCTGGTCGACTATAAGGTGCGCATCCTGACGCCCCAGGCCGGCACCCGCGCGGTTACCCGGGTGATGATCGAAAGCGCCGACGATGCCGGCCGGCGCTGGACCACGGTCGGGGTCTCGCCCAACATCATCGACGCCTCCTTCAATGCGTTGCACGACGGCATCACCTGGAAGCTCATGCAGGAAGGGGCGGAGGTGCCGGCCCCGGCGCCGTGAGCCGCCCCGCCCCGCGCACTGAATCCCATGTCCGGTACCGACACATCGGTTAAATCTCTGGGCGGCGGACCCGTCGTCATCCTGGTCGATCCGCAACTGGGCCAGAACATCGGCATGGTCGCGCGCGCCATGCTCAACTGCGGGCTCGAGGAGTTGCGCCTGGTGCGGCCGCGCGACGGCTGGCCCAACTCGGCGGCCGAGAGCGCCGCCTCCGGCGCCGGCGTGGTGCTGGAGCAGACCCGGCTGTTCGATACCACCGCCGAGGCGGTGGCCGATCTGACCCGGGTCTACGCCGCGACCGCGCGCCCGCGCGGCATGATCACGCCGGTGGTGACCCCGCGCCAGGCGGCGGCCGAGCTGCGCGCCGTCCAGGCTGAGGGCACGGGGGCTGAGGACACGGGGGCCCAGGAGACCGGGGCTGAGGAGACCGGGGCTGAGGAAACGGGGGCCGGGCGGACGCGCGCCGGGGTAATGTTCGGGCCCGAGCGCTCGGGCCTGGTCAACGACGACATCGCGCTGGCCGATACCGTGCTCTCGGTGCCGCTCAACCCCGCTTTCGCCTCGCTCAACCTGGCCCAGGCGGTATTCGTGGTCGGCTACGAGTGGCTGATCGCCGGTTCCGCAGCCGATTCAGACGTGCCGGGGCGGGAGCTCAGCCTGGGCGCGACCCGGCCGGCCACCAAAGCGGAGCTGATCGGCCTGTTCGAGCGCCTGGAGGCGGCCTTGGACGCGCGCGGCTTTTTGTATCCGGCCGAGAAGCGCCCGACCATGGTGCGCAACCTGCGCAATCTGTTCCAACGCGCCCAGCTCACCGAGCAGGAGGTGCGCACGCTCCACGGCATCGTCAGCCTGCTGAGGCCGGAGACGGACCGCGACGCGCCGTAACCGGCCCGTGAGCGGGCCCGGCGCGCGGCGCACTGGCCGCGAAAGCCCCGAATTCCGGGGCCCAAACCCGGAATTGACATCCGGGACGGGAATCGTATAGTCCGGCCACCCTTCCCGGGAAAGTGTGCGCGGGCGGCTTTGACCGCTCGTGCCCCGCCCGCCGGCCGTTCGCGGCCGGGCAGGGACTACCGGGACAACACACGATCGATAAGGAGATGGACGAAAATGTCCAAACGCCTGGCTTCCAAATACAAGATCAACCGGCGCCTGGGGGTCAACCTCTGGGGCCGCCCCAAGAGCCCGTACAACAAGCGCGAATACGGTCCCGGCCAGCACGGCCAGCGGCGCCGCAAGCCGACCGATTTCGGCACCCAGCTTCAGGCCAAGCAGAAGCTCAAGGGCTATTACGGCAACATCGGCGAGCGCCAGTTCCGCCGCTATTACAGCGAAGCGGTGCGGCGCAAGGGCGACACCGGCCACAATCTGATCGAGGTCCTGGAGCGGCGCCTGGACGCGGTGGTCTACCGCGCCAAGTTCGTACCCACGGTGTTCGCCGCGCGCCAGTTCGTCAACCACGGCCACATCACGGTCAACGGCAAGCGGGTCAACATCCCCTCCTACAAGGTCAAGGACGGCGACGAGATCCAGATCAAGGCCAAGAGCCGGGAGCTCGACCTGGTGCTTCAGGGCGCCGAGTCCAACGAGCGCGACCTGCCCGATTACATCGAGGTCGACTACAAGGACATGAAGGCGCGCTTCCTGCGCGGGCCCAAGATCGAAGACGTGCCCTATCCGGTCCAGATGGAACCGAACCTGGTGATCGAGTTCTACTCGCGTTAAATCGAAGACTGTGCTGCTACACAAGATGTAGTAGCAAACCAGAGATTTCAGGGAAGCGCCTACTATATTTAGTGGGCGCTTTTCGTTTGTGCACTTACACAAAAGTTACACGCGAACCATTTTCTTGGTCAGAAATGGCTATGAGTTACACACAAGTTACACAGACAATTGGCTCGAGATTGAATATTTCTGGGCGTGCGGGGTAAAATCCTCTAGATGGTTTAAGACAAAACAGCGTAAATTATTGATTTTTCAAAGAAAATATTGTATACTATTCTTATGATTATTGACATAAATCGATATATTTGAAGGAGAAATTCATTGCACACAGAAGATTTACAGCATGTTGACCAAGATAAACGCATCGCACTGTATAAACGAACCGACACGAAGAGCATGGTCTGGCATGCGCGGTTTCGAATTGAAGGCCAGACGAAATACAAACGACTCAGCACGAAGAGAGCAGATTTTGACGAGGCCAGACGATGGGCGTTGAACGAATTCCCGCGTCTGGAGATCAGGATTAATGAATTTGACGAGCCAATCACGAACCTGAGCTTTAAGGACGTGGCTCAACGATGGCTCTCAGAGCGCGAACGGGAACTTCAAAGAGGGGACATTGCTAAAGGCACTTATGAGCGCGATAGAGGAACCACAGGCCGGTATCTGATCCCGTATTTTGGCACCAAATCCATCAACAAAATTACACAGAAGGATCTGGACGATTATTGGATCTGGCGACAGGACTATTGGGTCAGTGGACCAGGTGCAACAGCGCAGCACAAAAAGAAGAGAACGCCAAACAGCAATACCATCAGACAAGAGAACATCAGCTTGAGGCTGGTTCTGCGAAAAGCAGTTGACCTGGGCCAACTTCGACACGAGACGAATGAGCGTTTCGTCTGGAAGCATCAAAGCATGTCAAAAAACCGGCGTCCTCATTT
>CAXMQD010000194.1:0-1806 GCA_964194965.1 uncultured Acidimicrobiia bacterium
CATCGATGTGCGGCAGATTCGCAACCGGAGACACGCGTGGCGAGGACTGGGCCGACTGGCTGGGGGTCGAGCGCGACAGCCCCTGGCCCGACCCCAGCTGGAACATGGCGCCGACCCAGACCGTCGGGATTGTCGGCAACAAAAAATCCGACGACAAGGGTGGGCGCGGCCTGGCGCTTGGCCGCTGGGGTCTGGTGCCCCATTGGTGGGCCAAGCCGCTGGCCGAGTTTCGCGCCACCACCTTCAACGCCCGCTCCGAGGAGGCCGCCAGCAAGCCGATGTTCCGCGACGCCTGGGGGCGCGGGCGCTGTCTGGTTCCGGCGATCGGGTATTATGAATGGACTGGCCAGCCGGGCGCCAAGCGCAGCTTTTTCGTCACAGTCAGGGGTAACGCGCCGGGGTTTTGCATGGCTGGACTGTGGGCACAGGCGAAGATCGGCGGCGAAACGCTGTTGTCGTTCAGCGTGCTGACCTGCCCGGCGGGCGCGGCTACCCGGCATCTGCATCCGAGAAGTCCGGTGGTCCTGCCCGAAGCCGATTGGGCGCATTGGCTGGCGCCAGGGTCCGATGCCGCCGGTCTGATGCGCCCGGCGCCGGATCACCGGGTCGTGCTGACCGAGGTCGGTCCGGCGGTTGGAAATGTGCGCAATAACGGACCCGAGCTAATTGAGCCGTTATACCAACCTGCATTGATCAAAACTCATGCGCCCACCCTCGCATGCCGATGGATATGATTTTCCATGGCCGTTCGATGAGCTTGTTCCAGGCCTCGCAGCAGAGCGCGACAATGTCGTCGTAGGATTTGAAGATGCGGTTCGAGAGCCAGTTGTCGCGCATGAACTGCCAGACGTTCTCGACCGGGTTCAGCTCTGGCGCGCGGGGCGGCAGCGGCATGAGGGTGATGTTGTCGGGGATGACCAGCCTCGCGGACATGTGCCATCCGGCCTGATCGATAATCACCACCGCATGGGCGCCCGGATCGACGGCCTTGCTGACCTCGGCCAGATGCAGTTCCATCGCCGGGATGTCGCACCATGGCATGACCAGCCCGGCGCCCTTGCCTTTGGCGGGACAGATGGCGCCGAAGATGTAGGCCCATTTGGTGCGCTGGTCGCGGGGTGCCCGGGGGCGGGTTCCCTTGCGCGCCCAGCGTCGCGTGATCTTGTTCTTTTGCCCGATCCTGGCCTCGTCCTGGAACCACAGCTCTATCTCCGTCCCAGCCGGGAGGCGCGCCCGGATCTTCGCCAGCTCGGCGGGAAAGTTTTTTTAAAAGCCTCGATAGCGAGCTCGTTCTGGGCGTGGTGGCACGGGCGGGCGGTGATTTTCCGGTAGCCGAGCGCCTTCATCTCGCGGCTCATGGTCGGCTCGCTGAGCGAGATGCCGAATTCCTCCCACACCCACTGCATCAGATCGATCAGCCGCCAGCGTACCACCCCGTGGATCGCCGGGATCGGCCCGCGCTCGACGACTGCCGCCAGAGCCGCCCGCTGATCGGCGCTCAGCTTCGGTGGTTTGCCCGGCGCTTTGGCGTTGATCAGCCCATCCGGGCCGCTGGCGTTGAAGCGCAGCACCCAATCGCGGATGATCTGTAGGCCGACCCCGCCGGTCCGGGCCGCCTCCGTCCGCCTCCCGCCGTCATAGATCACCGCCAGCGCCAGAAGCCGACGCGCCTGATTGGCGTCCTTCGACGACCGTGCCAGCACCCGCAAATCGGCGCTCCCGTAGTCCTCGCGCAATCCAATCGCGGCACCCATGGCAAACCTCCTCTGTTCGCCATAGTGATTCAGAGTTCAGGCGCCTTGGGAA
>CAXMQD010000195.1:0-1939 GCA_964194965.1 uncultured Acidimicrobiia bacterium
TTCGTAGCCCCCCGCCGCGCAAGTGCTACCAGCCATAACTCCGCCACGAGGGCGGGGCCGTCCGGAGTGATTCACAAGGAGTGATTCATTAGGTTGGAGTTCAATAAAAGTATTTGCTCCAACCGGCCGTGCTAGAGGCAATCGTCTAGACTGTCAGGTAATAGGCAAATGCGATCAGTACCAACATACCGACCCCAACCCAATACGATCACCCCGGAAAACACGGTCTAGGCCGAGTAATAGCCTCACTATTGGATGTCTCCCTGCGCTCGTTTTATACTCGTTGAGGTCTTTTTTTAGCACTTAATGACAGTTTTTGTCTAGTTGCGGTTTTTTCAGGACTTTTTCAGCAGTCTACAAAAAGAAAAGCCCCGCCAGATTGGGGCCAGTCGAATGGAAAATAACATTGGTGTCGAGAGTCTGCCGCAAATTCGGATGTCATAGCAAGTCTCCCCCGCTTTCGGTGCGGCCTCCGCCCCGGCCGAGGATGCTAGGCGCCCGCCTGGCCGAGACGGGGTCGACGGGCCGCGCGCCGATTGACGCGGGCAGATCAAGGACATCGTCTCGATCCGCGAGCGGCCGGCCTCGGTCGAGGATCGCGCCGTGCCTGGCCACTGGGAGGGCGACCTACCGTCAGGGCCGCAGAACAGTTACATTGCCACCCTGGTGGCGGGCTCAGTAATCCCACTTGAACTTCACACCGATGTCGCTTTCTCCGGTGATGCCGACTTCGGTCTCCACCGAGATGTTGGGCGTCACCTCGATCTCGATGGCAACCGCGCCGGGCTCGTCCGTAACGCCCTGCTTGACCCCGAGGTAGACACCCTCGGCCGCGTACGTGCCGGCCTCGACGCTCGGTCCGCCCGATTCGGAGTCGTCCCCGCCCGTGATTCGCAGCACGTCCACGCCGATTAGTTTGCGCGCCGAATCCAATATGCTGCCCGTGCCGCCCGCACCGGCCAGCTCGGCCACCGCGATGGCGAGCTGAGCGGCTTCCAGAGCGCTCAACTGGCCCTGCTTTTTGCCGAAGAGAACCGTCGAGACGATTTCGTCCTGCGGCAATTCGGGCGAAGAGCTCAACACGAAGGTAGGATTGGTGATCGGGCCGCTGATCCCGGCGATGGCGGTTATATCGTCGGTCTCGTGCTCGGCGGTCACCTCCAGCTCCGGCACCGCGCCGGCACCGGGCGGAAAGCGCAGCGTGCCGCTGGTCAGACGGAACGTCTTGGTCAGCAGCGATAGCTGGCCGCGGACGAGCTTGACTTCGCCCACGATACTGGGCGCCGACGCGGGGCCGGTGGCCTTCAAGTTTCCGGCCCATTCCGAATCCAGGCCACGCCCGCGTACGAAAACCCGCCGGGGCATGGCGACCGCGATATCCAGATCGATCGTGCCGTCCGCCTCGGCGTTCGCGGGAACGGCCCGAGGCACCTCGAGTTCGGCACCTGGGCCGGTCTCGATCACGTTCAGAACGACGACTTCGGGCGGCAGGCTGTCCACGATCCGGATCTCGACCGACTTGGTCTCGAACCGGCCGGCGATCAGAACGGCGGACGCCGTGCCCGTCACGGCGACCTCGCCGTCGATGACAGCGTCCACTTCGTCGCGGCGCACGGCGGCAAAGTCCGTCATGCGCACGTCGATACTCAACGGAAATTTGGCCGCGGCATCGATCGCGATCTCGCCGCTGGCGCTCAAGGTCCCCGTCGCCCCGTCATTAGCCGACAGGCTCGCCAGACGGGCCCGGCGCTGGTCGAACTCGATCCGCGCGTTCAGATCCTTGAGCAAGGTTCCGGCCTCCAGGTTCTCGTACGCGCCGCCCGAGAGCGACACGGCCCCCTTTAGGCGCGGCTGGGCGGCGGTCCCGGCGGCGGTCAACTCGACCTCCACGTCGCCGCTCAGTTGGTGACCCTCGATCGGCACCAGGGGCCAGATCGCG
>CAXMQD010000196.1:0-2972 GCA_964194965.1 uncultured Acidimicrobiia bacterium
GTGCGCATTACGCACCTGCCGAGCGGCATGGTGGTGCAGTGCCAGGACGAGAAATCCCAACACAAGAATCGGGCCAAGGCCATGAAGGTGCTGCGCGCCCGGCTCTACGACTTCAAGCGCCAGCAACAGGACGCCGAGCTCGCCGCCGAACGCCGCAGCCAAGTCGGCAGCGGCGACCGCTCCGAGCGCATCCGCACCTACAACTTTCCCCAAGGGCGGGTCACCGACCACCGCATCAACCTGACCCTGCACAAGCTCGACAAGGTGCTTCTGGGCGAACTCGACGAACTGATCGAGGCCTTGATCGCCGAGGACGAAGCGGCGCGCCTGGCGGTGTTGCAATGAGCCTGCCCGGTGTCATGGCGCGGCCGACGATCGCCCAGACGCTTGCGGCCGCCGCCGCCCGGCTCGCGGCGGCCGGGGTCGCGGACCCCCGGCGCGACGCGCGGCTGTTGATCGCGGCCGCAATCGAGGCCGGCCCGGAACGGCTGATCGCCGAGCCGGAGCGGGTTTTGGGCGCCGCCGAGGCCGCCCGCATCGAGGCATCGATCTCGCGCCGGGCGGCACGCGAGCCGGTTTCGCGCATCCTCGGCCGGCGCGGTTTCTGGAGTTTGGAGTTCGAAATCACCCCGGATACCCTGGACCCGCGGCCCGACAGCGAGGTCCTGGTCGCCGCCGTACTGGCGCGAATCGGCGCCCAGGGTCGCGTCGGGGCGCCGCTTTCGGTCCTGGATTTGGGGACCGGCAGCGGCTGTTTGCTGCTGGCACTGTTGTCGGAACTGCCGGCCGCAACCGGGTTGGGCCTGGACATCAGTGCCGCGGCGCTCGACGTGGCCCGCCGAAACGCCCGGAATCTGGGGCTTTCCGATCGGGCCCGTTTCGAGGTCGGGGACTGGGCCGGGGACTGGGCCGGGGACTGGCCAGGGGACCTGGGCGCCGGATCGGCCGGTTCTTGGCAAGTAATTGTTAGTAATCCACCCTATATAACGGACAATGAGATCGGGGATTTGGCGCCGGAGGTGGCGCGCTACGATCCAAAATTGGCGCTGACAGCCGGTTCCGACGGGCTCGATGCCTATCGGGACCTCCTGCCACGAGCCGCGCGCTTGCTGGACCGGGGCGGGGTGCTGGCGCTGGAGGTGGGTCGTGGACAGCAGGACGCCGTGACGGCTCTGCTGGCGGCATCCGGCCTAACACCGTTGAGCCGATATCGGGATTTGGGTGGCATTGAGCGTTGTTTGCTGGCCACCTGTGGAAATCCTGGTGATTTGGCAAGAAAGTAGTTGGAAAGCGGTGTTATCCCCACTAAGTTAGGGGTGTCGAGCCGAAGGCTCGCGCGTCCGGGTAGGGACGCCTGACAACCCCATTTAACGTGTCCGTGGACATAGGTCCGCATGATCGCCAGTTGGGCGATTCTTGGCACGGTGTGGGTTATAATCGTTCAATCAGAAGCAAGTGGTCGATGAGACAAGGATCAAACGGACGGCGACCGCGCGGGCGGCCGCAACGCAAGCAACATGGTGGCACGCCGCGCCATAGCAATTTCGACAGCTCTGGCCCTGAGGGCCGGATTCGCGGCAACGCTCACCAAGTTTACGAGAAATACATTGGGCTCGCGCGCGATGCGACGTCCGCTGGGGATCGTATTGCGGCTGAGACGTACTATCAGTACGCCGAGCACTACTACCGCATCGTCAATGTGCGGACCGATCCCAAGCCCAACGGCGACAGTCAGTCCGAACGCCGCGGTGGCAACGGTCATGCTGAGGCGGCCGTCGAAGCGGCACCCAGGGTTGCCGAGGAGCAGCCGGAACCGGCGCCGCTCAACGGTGAGCAGCCCGCCGAAGCGCCGCTCGCGGAGGATCGGCCGGCACCCCAGAGACGCCGCCGGCCCCGGCAAGCCAAGGTAGCCGAGCCGCAGGCGGATCCAAAACCGGATGCGGCGCCGGACTCGCAGCCCGAGGCCGAGCCCAGCAAAGACGGCGAATCGGTCTAAACCTTAGGCCATCCGCGCCGGTCTAAGCGAGGGTGACGCGGTCGCCGGTGGCGATTTCGCCACCGCCGATGACCTCGGCGTAGACCCCCATGTCGATGTGCCCGAAGCCGCGTTGCAGCGCCTTGACGACGTTCATGTCGCGGGCCGCGGTCACCGGATTGACGCTGGTCGCCGCGCAGCGGTCGATGCGCGCCGTGACCCGCAAGCGCGCCGGACCGATCTCGATCTCCTTGCCGATCCAATCGAACTCGGCCCAGGCCGGGGCGCCCTCGAAATAGATATTGGCGCGGAAGCGCAGCGGATCGACGTCCGCGCGCATGACCCGCTCCAGATCGGTGATGCTGGCCAGGCTGATCAGCGAAAGGCATTTCTCCGGGGTGTCGGTGAACATGTGCCCGGGGGCCTCCAACAATTTGGGCGTGCCGCGCACCGCCGCGCCCAGGAAGCCGGCGAAGAACTGCTCGATCAAGGTGCGGCCCAGGGGCTCGGTCGCCTTGGCGCGGACCACTTGTTTGCCGGCCCGGTGAATCGCGAGCTCGCCGGTCTCTTCGTTAAAGGCGATGCGCAACTGGGCCAGCTTCTCGTCACGCATCAGCATCAGGAAGTTGGTCTTGGGCCGCCACTCGGGCGCTTGGGTGTCGAAGGCGGTCGAGCCGTGGGCGAGGGCGAAGCGGCGGTCGTGGGGCAGGCCCTCGCCGGGTGTGAGCGTGGCCCGCGCCAGGGGCTCGGCGTTCAGGCCCTTGAGCGGATGGCGGTGAATTTGGGTGATGGCAGCCGTCATGCGCGCGTGGTCCAGGAAGACATCGGCTGGCTAAAGGTAGGGATCATGAGCAGACGCACCAGCTGTCCCGCCGTGGCCGTCGATATCAAGACCAACGGTCCTTGCGGGCTAGCGGTGCCCGGGGACCAACAGGCGGCCCCGGAAGGCCGCCTGCGATTGGTTTTGTCCGTCGATCGGATTCGAGCTACTTGAAGT
>CAXMQD010000197.1:0-2490 GCA_964194965.1 uncultured Acidimicrobiia bacterium
CCTGCTGCTGGGCCTGATCGTCATGATGCAGCGCCGGCGCCGGACCGTCGTTGAACCCAAACCCGCCCAAGCGTGAGGTGCCGATGTTCAAAGACATTCTGCTGCCCATCGATCTTGGCGACGTGGAGTCGTCGCGCAAGGCGGTATCGACGGCGCTCGACTTGAGTCGGAGCGAAGGCGCCCGGCTCCACCTGATGTGCGTGGTGCCGGGTTACAGCATGAGCATCGTGTCCCAGTATTTCCCCAACGGATTTGAGGAAAAATCGCTGGCCGAGGCGGCCAAACAACTGGACGAATTCATCGCCAAGAGCATCCCCTCCGAGATCGACAGTCAGGCCATCGTCGCCAACGGCACGGTCTACGAGGAGATCCTGAAAACAGCCGGCAAAGTCGGCTGCGACCTGATCGTCATGGCGTCGCACCGGCCCGAGCTCAAGGACTACCTCCTGGGGCCGAATGCGGCGCGGGTCGTGCGCCATGCCAACTGCTCGGTGCTCGTGGTCCGCGGGTGATCCGGGTCAAGCGGTGTCTACACGGCGCGGCCTGGGCCGCGATGGTGTGGCTTGCCGCTTGCACCGCGCCGGCGCCCGGCGGTGCCGGCGAAGTTCCCCTGTCGGAGCTGGCCGCGGTGCCGGCCGGACCCTTCCTGCGGGGCTCGAACCGGGCCGAGCGCGAGGCTGCTTACCTGCTCGACGAAGCCGCCTACGGCCATAACCGCACCCGGGTCCGCAAGTGGTACGAGAACGAACCCGAGCGCCATTCGGCCGAACTCCCGGCCTTTGAGATTACCCGAACCCCGATTACCAACGCGCAGTACGCGACCTTCGTGACGGCGACCGGGCATCCGGCCCCCGACGTCGATGCCGCGACCTGGCGCGGCTACGGGCTGATCCACCCCTTTGCGCGCACGCGCCGCCATGCCTGGACCGGCGGTGCCTTTCCGGCCGGGCGCGGCGGCCATCCGGTGGTGCTGGTCGCCCACGGAGATGCGCGTGTTTACGCCGTCTGGCTGAGTGAAATCACGGGCCGGCTTTGGCGCCTGCCCAGCGAGGCGGAATGGGAGAAGGCGGCACGCGGCCCCGACGGCCACCGCTTTCCCTGGGGCCAGGCCTGGGACCCGGCGCGGCTCAACAGTCACGACCTGGGGCCCTTCGACACCACAGCGGTCGGGGCCTATTCCGCGGGCGCCAGCCCCTACGGCCTGCGTGATGCCGCCGGCCAGGTCTTCGAATGGACCGCCACGCCGGCGCCCGGGGCCGGCGAACGCTTTTTCGTCAAGGGCGGCTCTTGGGACGACTCGGGCTGCGGGGTCTGCCGACCGGCGGCACGCCACGGCCGGCCGGCGGCGCTCAAGCATATCCTGATCGGCTTCCGCTTGGTCGCCGAATAAGACCATTTCTAAATTAAGGATTTTTCTTTGCCGCCCGATCGCGGCATTGTGGTAGGCCTGTCGCCGGGCGTGTTTTCCGGTGGCGTGGCTGGGGCACGAGAGAGAGACCATGCGCATCGAAACCGCCGTCGGGCTGTACGAAGTCCGCTACGCCGAGAGTCTCGAGTCGCTGTCGACCGAGGCGCTCGAGACTATGGCCGGGGCCGGCCAGGAGGTGATCGAAGCCCACCGGGTGCTGGCCAAGACCGGAGATAATTTGGTCGGCGAGCTGTTGCGCGGTCACGAGAATTTCTTTGAGTGGGACCACTATCCGCCCGGTGACGTCTACGATGGCGAGTCCCACGGCCAGTATTATTACCACGCCCACCCTCCCGATCAGCGCTTCGAGAATGAGCACGGCCACTTCCACACATTCCTGCGCCCCAAAGGCATGCCCGCCGGGATCGAGCCTGCGCCGGTGCCCGGATTCAAGAAGCCGGACGATCCGGACGACGAGCTCAGCCACCTGATCGCGATCGCCATGACCAAAGAGGGATTCCCGTTCCGGCTGTTCACCGTCAACCGCTGGGTGACCGGTGAGGTCTGGTACACCGCCGGCGACGTGATCGCGCTGCTCGACCGTTTCGAGATCGATCACGCGCGGCCGTCCTGGCCGGTCAATCGCTGGATCACGGGCATGGTGGCGCTGTTCAAGCCGCAGATCGTGGCGCTGCTCGAGGCCCGCGACCGCGCGGTCGCCGATTGGGCCGCGGCCCATCCCGGCGGCGACGTTTACGAGGACCGGGAACTGGAAGTCACCTCCTACCTCGATATCTCGGTCGACGAGCATGTGCGGGCCGTGGCGCGGGCCCTGATCGCGCGCAATTAGGCATTCGGCCGGCGCGTTCGTGCTCGCCCAAGGTCGGTTAAATCGATCTGCCGCAATGCCAACGCTAGTCCAATTAACGCGTGCCGAACGGCCCTCGGCCCCGCATCCGCAAGCGTTGCCAAGCCGCCGCCGAGGGGCTATAACCCCGCGCGCGCCGGGGAGTAGCTCAGCCTGGTAGAGCACCGTCTTCGGGAGGCGGGGGCCGGAGGTTCGAATCCTCTCTCCCCGACCA
>CAXMQD010000198.1:0-19023 GCA_964194965.1 uncultured Acidimicrobiia bacterium
GATTGCGTGCTGGTCGCGCACCGCCACATCCTGCGCGACCGCGCGCCGGACCTGGTGCTCTCGGGCATCAACCACGGCGCCAATCTGGGTGAGGACGTGACCTATTCGGGCACCGTGGCGGCCGCCATGGAGGCCGCGATCCTGGGCGTGCGGGCGGTCGCCTTCAGCCAGATGCGACCGCGCGAGGGGCGCATCGATTGGAGCACCGCCGAGCATTTCGCGCCCATGATTCTGCACAAGTTGGCCGGGCAGACCTGGCCGCGCGACCTGTTGTTCAACGTCAACTTTCCGCCGCTGCCACCCGGGGAAGTCCGGGGCGTGCGGCCCTGCGCCCAGGGCCGACGCGACGAGGGCACCACCATCAGCGAGGGCGCCGATCCCTCGGGCCGTCCCTATCTCTGGCTCGGCAACTTCCTGAGCGACGCCTCCTCGGAGCAAGGCACCGACTTGGCCGCGATCGGTGACGGCGCCATCGGGGTCACGCCGCTGCACATGGATCTGACCCACAAGGCGACGCTAGAGAAGCTCGCGGGACTCTTCGAGTGACTATTGCGGCGCGCAAGATCCGGCTGATCATGCAGCTGCGCCGCGCCGGTATCGCCGACACCAACGTGCTGTCGGCGATCGAGCGCATTCCGCGCGAGGCCTTCGTGCCCGAAAGCTTCCAGCACCAGTCCTACGAGGACATGACCCTGCCGATCGGTCACGGCCAGACCCTGAGCGCGCCCGGCGTGGTGGCGCTGATGACCCAGGCGCTGGAGACCGACCGCCGAATCAAGGTGCTCGAAATCGGCACCGGGACCGGTTATCAGGCGGCGATCCTGTCGCGGCTGTGCCGGCGGCTCTACACTATCGAGCGCCACCGCGATTTGCTTAGCGAGGCCGAGCTCCGGTTCCGGACGCTGCGCTTGCACAATATCACCGCCCGCGTCGGAGATGGCGCCCGGGGCTGGCACGAACAGGCCCCTTTTTCCCGCATCATCGTGACCGCGGCGGCGGAGACGGTCCCCGCCACCCTGGTCGAGCAGCTCGCGCCCGGTGGCATCATGGTGGTGCCGGTCGGACGCCAGGGCGGCGATCAGGCGCTCCTGCGCCTGACCCGTGAGGCGGAGGGAATTCGAGAGGAAGTCTTGGATTCCGTGCGTTTTGTGCCCCTTCTGGCGGGCCTGCCATCCGGTGCCACCTAGAATTCGTTAAGATTTGGCCGTCAATCTTGACTGGACCATTGCCTCCAACTTTGGCATGAAGAGATATCCCCCGCGCTTGCCGCGCCCCCGACGCGGCGCCACGACTGGGACCGAGAGGACGATTCGCGGGTTATGAACACCCTGGACCGGCATCCTGCGCCGCGCCTACGTGCGGCGTGGCGGTTATTGATTCCGATGGCACTCTTGGCCGTGGGCCTGAGCGGCTGCGGGTCCGCCAGCTACTTCGGTGGCCCCACACAGGTGACGCGTTCGGTGACGCGGCCCGACCCGCCGCCCATCCCACGACGCAAACCAGAGGCGCCGGCGCGCTTCCTGACCCAGGCTGCGCCGTCCGTGGCGCGCATGCCGGTCGTGGCCGAACCGGAACTGGCCGAGACGGTCGCCTCGGCGCCACCGGCCAGCGGCCCGATCACCGTCCAACCCCTGCCGCCGCTGCGTAAACCCGCCGCCGAGGCGCCGGCCCAGGCGCCCTCGGCGCCCTTGGTGTCCGAAGCGGGCCCGTCGGGCGCCGTTGCCTATCGGGTTCAGGCCGGAGACACGGTCTACGGCGTCTCGCGCGGTTTCGCGGTGCCGGTGCGTGGGGTGATCGATGCCAATTCACTCAAATCACCATACCGGCTGCGGGTCGGACAGGTGTTGCGGGTGCCGAACCCCCGCCGCCACCGGGTCCAGGCCGGGGATACGGTCTATGGCGTCGCACGCCGCTACGGCATCGACCCGAATCAGATCGTCCGCCTCAACCGTATCGCCGCACCCTACGCTATAACGCCGGGGCAGAGCCTGGTGCTGACCGCATCGCCCACGGCCGCGGCCATGTCACCGCAAATGGCGGCCGTGCCGCCGACCGGTTCCTTGGCCGCGATCCCGGCACCGCCACCGCGCGCCAGCGGCAAATTCCTCTGGCCGGTCCAAGGCCGCACCATCGCCGGTTACGGCCGCAAGGAGAACGGCCTGCACAACGACGGCATCAACATCGCCGCGCCGCGCGGCGCCGTGGTGCGCGCCGCCGACAACGGCGTGGTCGCCTACGTGGGCAACGAGTTGCGTGGTTTCGGCAACCTGATTCTGGTCAGGCATGACGGCGGCTGGGTCACCGCTTACGCGCACAACCAGGACTTCCTGGTGACCCGCGGCCAGACCGTCCAGCGCGGCCAAACCATCGCGCGCGTCGGCAGCAGCGGCAACGTCGCCACCCCGCAACTTCATTTCGAGATCCGCAAAGGCACCCAAAGCGTCAATCCAAACCGCTTTCTGGGGCCGCAACGGGTAGCCAACGCGCAACCCGGTTAATTCGTGAGTATATTGTCCGGCCTGTCGCTACCTTAAACGCGGGCCGGAACGCGCTGATCAAGATTTGGGGCGATTGGCTGATCGTCATGGCCACGGTCACCCTGGCCGGGAGCATAATCTCGTTGCCCTTCCTGCTCTTCGTGGAGAGCCCGTAGCCGGCGTTCTACGCCACCGAGGCGGCCCGGCGCAGGCCGGAATCGTCGATGGTGCGCGCGATCGTTTCCATGCCCTGATTCGGCGCCATGATGTGCACGCCGGCGACCCCGGGCACGGTCTGCAAGCCTTGCATCAGTTCGATACAGATGCGCTGCCCCTCGGCCTTGGCGTCGGCGGCGTTGTCCAGACGATCGATGACCGCATCCGGCACGACGACGCCGAACAGGTTCGCGTTCATCCACCGCGCCGAGCGCGCCGAGGCGATCGGTCCGACGCCGATCAGGATCTTGAGGCGCTCGGGGATGCCCGCATCGGACAGCCGGGCCAGGTAGCGGCGCGCCACATCCAAATCGAAGCAGAACTGGGTCTGCACGAAATTTGCGCCCGCTTCGATCTTCGCAAGCAGGCCCGTGGGCTGCCAATCGGGCGCCGGGTCGTGCGGCGAATCGGCACCGCCGATGAAGAAGTGGGGCGCGGGTTCGATGGCCCGCCCCGAGGGCAACACGCCTTGGTCGCGCATTTGCCGAATCAGGCTCATGACGCCCCGGGAATCGAGGTCGTACACCGGCTTGGCCTCCGGCTGATCGCCGCCGGCGGGGTCGTCGCCATGCAAGACCAGGACGTTGCCGACGCCCTGCGCCGCGGCGCCGATCAGGTCCCCGATCAGCGCGATACGGTTGCGATCGCGGCAGGTGACCTGCAACACCGGATCGATGCCGTGCCGTGCCAGAATGGCGGCCGCCGCGAAACTGCCGAGCGTCGCGCGCGCGCCGGCCGCATCGGTCACGTTGACCGCGTCGACCCGGCCTTCGAGCGGTGCGACTTTGG
This sequence comes from uncultured Acidimicrobiia bacterium, assembly GCA_964194965.1. Taxonomy (GTDB): domain Bacteria; phylum Pseudomonadota; class Alphaproteobacteria; order Kiloniellales; family J153; genus JACZVL01. Next base: position 3,483 of record CAXMQD010000198.1, read on the forward strand.
CCAGCAACGCGCCGGCGTCGGCGGCCAACGGCGGCGTGACCTCGGCCGTGATCGCGAACTCGCCCGCCATCAAGCGGCGCTGCAGGTTACTCGTCTGGATCATATAAGAAGGCTCTCACTGGCCTTTTTCTCCTCCGCGGAGCAGCTATCGTTGCGCGGGCGAGGATCATGGCAGGCACGGACAGCGCCGCGCAAGCAGTGCGGCGACAAACCCGGGCCGGGGAGTCGCTCGCCGGCACTTTTTCGTGCCTGGGATTGTTGATAGACTTGACGGGTCCCCGTCGAGGAGGATCCGAAGGATGCCGAACGTGGAAAACGATGCCGAAGGCGCCGCGGTGGCCGATGCCAAGTGGTGGAAAGAGCAGTGGCTCAAGTTTCCCACGGTGAGCCTGGACGAAACCGGCAACTGGCGCTATTGGGACGTGCCCGCGGACGCCGGTGTCTATAGCGAGGGTCGCTCGCTGGGCGAAGCCCTGGCCCGGGACACGGTGGCGCAGATGCAGCGGTTCCCCGAAGGCGGTTCGGTGCTGCGGCGAATTATGCGCGCGATCGATCACGACTCGATCGCGGCCCAGGGTTTCTTCAACCGACTCGAGGACATGCTGACCAGGCCGGACGTCTACCTGGAATCCCTGGAGCCGGGCTCGGTCCAGGCCAAGCTGCGCGGCGCTTGATCCACCATACCGGCGTTCCAAACCGCTATTCCAGCCGTTTCCCCAGCCGCCCCGCCAAATCCTGGATGTACTGCCAGGCGACGCGGCCGGAGCGGCCGCCGCGGGTGATCGACCATTCATTGGCCTCGGCACGCAGCTGCGCCTCGGAGAGCTCCAGGCCATAGCGCTCGGCGTAGCCGGCGATCATCGCGAAGTAGGTGTCCTGGTCGCAGTTATGGAAACCGAGCCATAACCCGAAGCGGTCCGAGAGACTGACCTTCTCCTCGACTGCCTCGGAGGTGTGGATTGCGGTCGAGCGTTCGTTCTCGATCATGTCGCGAGGCATCAGGTGGCGCCGGTTCGAAGTGGCGTAGAACAGCACGTTCTCCGGCCGGCCCTCGATGCCGCCTTCGAGCACCGCCTTGAGCGACTTGTAACTGGTGTCGGCGTCGTCGAAGCTCAAATCGTCGCAGAACAGGATGCAGCGCCGCTCGGCGCCGCGCAGGCGGTGCAGCAGGCCGGGCAGGGAGGGGATGTCCTCGCGGTGGATCTCGACCAGCGCCAGCAGCTCCCGGCCGCCGCGCTCTTCACCGTTGTCCCGGGCTTCTTCGTTGATCCGGGCATGGACCGCCTTGACCAACGAGGACTTGCCCATGCCCCGCGCACCCCACAACAGGGCGTTGTTGGCCGGGAGCCCAGCCGTGAAATGCCGAGTGTTTTGGAGCAGAATCTCGCCCTGGCGGGCGATGCCCTTGAGCAACAGGTAATCGACCCGATTGACCTCGGCGACCGCCTCCAGTGTGCCGCTCTCGGCGTGCCAGATGAAGGCCTCGGCGCTATCGAGCTCGGCCGAGGGTGGCGCGGCCGGGGCCAGGCGCTCGAGTGCGTCGGCGATCCGCCGCAGCAGGGGTTCGAGATCGTCGGGTTTGCGCTCGGTCATGAGTCCACCTGGGGCTCGCCTGGGACTGATTGGGGCTGGTTGGGGCCGGTTTTAGTGGGCTGAACCGCTAAAACCGGCGCGAGACTAGCCCCGGCGACGCGGCCCGTCAATCGAGCCTGGGTGCCCCCAAGATAATCCCTGGGATCCGGCGCGGGTCGGCGTTGCAATTCGCGGGCTTGCCGCTATAGTCCGCCGGTCCGCCCCACCGGGGTGCCCGAAATCGCCTGCAACCCTTCGGGGCGCTACCAACAATCATGAGGACAGAACGATGCTAATTTGGCCGGCCTACGCTCAAGACGCCGGAGACGGAGGCGCCGGGGGGATGATCCAGTTGCTCCCGCTCGTTCTCATCTTCGTGGTATTCTACTTCCTGCTGATCCGGCCTCAGCAAAAGAAAATGAAAACGCACCGGACCATGGTCGCGGCGCTCAAGCGCGGCGACAAGGTGATCACCGGCGGCGGCCTGGTCGGCACGGTCACCAAGGTGTCCGACGGCAACGACGTCCTGGTAGAGATCGCCGACGGGGTGCGGGTCAAGGTGATGCGCCACACCATCCAGGAAATCCTGACCAAGCCCGCGCCGGCGTCCAAGGCCGGCGACAAGAAGGCGGCCAACGACACGGGCGCAGGTGGCGGCGGCCAGGCTTCCGGCGGCGTCTTCGGGCTGGGCAAACTGCTCGGCCTTGGCGGCAAGAAGCCGGACAGCTAGGCGCCGCGCGCCCCGTTTTCCCAGAGAAGTTCTCCCGGATCCCGAGACGACATGGTTCAATTCCCGAGATGGCAGCTGATTCTGGTGCTCGCCGTGCTGGCTATCGGCCTGGTCTTCGCCGCGCCCAATCTGCTCAAACGTGAGACCGCCGAGGCGCTGCCCGGCTGGATCCCGAGCCAGCAGGTCAACCTCGGCCTCGACCTGCAGGGCGGCTCCTACCTGCTGCTCGAGGTCGATCTCGACTTCGTTTACCGGGAGCAACTCGACAACCTGGTCGACGGCATCCGCGGCGAGCTGCGCAAAGCGGCCCTCGGCTACACCAACCTGGGCGTCGAGGGTAGCGCGGCCACCTTCGATCTGCGCGACTCCGGTGACGCCAGTTCGTTGGACCGCGCCCGGCAGATCGTGCGCGACCTGGCCGGCGACCTGCTGATCGAGGTCTCCGAGACCGGTAGGTTCCGGATATCTTTCAGCCCTCAGGCGCGCGACGAGCGAGGCCGCAACGTGGTCGAGCAGTCGATCGAAATCGTTCGGCGCCGGATTGATGAAACCGGGACTCGCGAGCCCAGCATCCAGCGCCAGGGCGACGAGCGCATTTTGGTCCAGTTGCCCGGCGTGGGCGATCCGGAGCGGATCAAGAAACTGCTCGGCCAGACCGCCAAGTTGACCTTCCGCTTTGTCCACGAGACCGCGATTCCGGGCGCGGACCGCGTGCCGCCGGGCAGCGAAGAGCTGCCCTCCGAGGAACGCGACGGTGCCGGCGGCTCGCGGAGTTACATCGTCAAGAAGCGGGTCATGGTCAGCGGCGAGAACCTGACCGACGCCGCGGCGACTTTCCAGGACAACCAGCCGGTGGTCCGGTTCACTTTCGATACCCTCGGCTCCAAGCGTTTCTGCGACGCGAGCAGGCAGAACGTCGGCAAGCTGTTTGCCATCGTGCTCGACCGCAAGGTGATTTCCGCGCCCGTTCTTCGGGAGGCGATCTGCGGTGGCACCGGTATCATCAGCGGCCAGTTCACGGTGCAGGAGACTCAGGACTTGGCGCTTTTGCTGCGCGCGGGCGCGCTGCCGGCGCCGCTCACCATCCTGGAGGAGCGCAGCGTCGGCCCGGGCCTGGGCGCCGATTCCATCGCCGCCGGCAAGATCGCCAGCCTGCTCGGTCTGGTGCTGGTGATCATATTCATGGCTGCGATCTACGGCCTGTTCGGCGCGATGGCCAATGTGGCACTTTTGGTCAACCTGGTGCTGATCCTGGCCGCGCTCTCGGGCCTGCAGGCGACCCTGACCCTGCCGGGTATCGCCGGCATCGTGCTGACGATCGGCATGGCGGTCGACGCCAACGTGCTGGTCTTCGAGCGGATACGCGAGGAAACCCGTAACGGGCGCGGGCCGGTGACCGCGATCGATGCCGGCTACCGCCGGGCCATGACCACGATTATCGACTCCAATCTGACCACGCTCATCGCCGCGCTGTTGCTTCTGGTATTCGGCACCGGGCCGGTACGCGGCTTCGCGATCACGCTGTCGCTTGGCTTGATCACCTCGATGTTCACGGCGATCATGCTGACCCGCCTGCTCATCGTCACTTGGCTGCGGCGTAAACGCCCGCAGACGCTGGCGATTTAGGAGGCGGCGGCCATGGCACTGATCCAAAGAATCCCGCTCAATCCCAAGGTTGACTTCTTGGGCCGGCGCAAGATTTGCCTGGTGTTTTCCGGTTGTCTGATCGCGGTTTCGCTGGCGCTCTTCGCGATCCAAGGACTCAACCTCGGCGTCGACTTCCGCGGCGGCATCTTGATCGAGGTCGAGACCAAGGAGCCGGCCGACCTTTCAGCCCTGCGCCGCCGGTTGGGGGGGCTCGGCCTGGGCCAGGTCACGCTGCAGGAGTTTGGCGCCGCCAACGACATATTGATCAACGTGGAGCGCCAGGATGGCGACGAGAAGCAGCAGATCAAAGCCATCGAGGCGGTCAAGGCCGAGCTCGGCGGCCTGGTCGCCGAGTACAGGCGCGTCGAGTTCGTCGGCCCCAAGGTCGGCGGCGAGCTCAAGCAGGCGGGGTTGATCGCCACGGTGCTCGCGCTGCTCGGCATTGGGCTCTACATCTGGTTCCGCTTCGAGTGGCAGTTCGCGGCGGCCGCCCTGACCGCGCTCATTCACGACGTGGTCAGCACCATCGGCTTCTTCGCGCTGACCCAGATCGAGTTCAATCTGGCGACGCTCGCCGCGGTCCTGACCATTGCCGGCTATTCGATCAACGACACCGTGGTGATCTTCGATCGGGTGCGCGAAACCCTGCGCAAGTATAAAAAGCTGCCGATGCTCGAGCTGCTGAATTTGGCGCTGAACGCGACCCTGTCGCGCACCGTGTTGACCAGCGTCACCACTCTGATTGCGCTCGTGTGCCTGTTCCTGTTCGGCGGCCAGGTTATCCGCGGCTTCTCGGCCGGGTTGATCTGGGGCATCGTGATCGGCACCTATTCCTCGATTGGCTTGGCGGTGCCGCTGCTCTCGTTCATGAACCTGCGCGGTATGACCGGCGGGGAAGAGGCGTCCGATCCGTCCGAGGCCGCCGGAGAATCCGCGTAAGCCCCGGCGGTTAGTAAAGCGTCTCCTTGAGGCGTTGGGGGTAGGCGCGGTCGTGCGCGCCGGCATCGTATTCGCCGCCGTTAATTTCCGCCATAATTTCGCCACTGCTGGGTAATTCGGCGCGTGGGATCTGGGCTTCAGGATGCCACAGGCGCGAGCGGACCAGGGCCTTCGGGCATTGGAAGTAGACCCGCTCGGCGGTTACCGCCAATACGCTGACCGGGGCTTTGCCCTGCATGGTGAAGCTCTCGCAGAGCTCCGGGTCGGTGACGATCTCAGCGCGGCCGTTGATGCGCAGGGTCTCGCCGACGCCGGGAATCAGGAACAGCAGCGAGATGCGCGGGTCCGCGATTAGGTTGCGCAGGGTATCGATTCGATTGTTGCCGCGGCGGTCCGGGATCAGCACGGTGTTCTCGTCGCGCACGCGCACGAAGCCGGGCGGGTCGCCCCGGGGCGAGCAGTCCAGGCCCTCCGCCCCGCTGGTCGCGACGACGATGAAAGGCGCCGCCTCGATGAACTTCCGGTAGCTTTCGGAGATGTAGCCAATCTCCTTGGTCACCGAGCCGCCTGCCGGCGCGCCGTAAAGCGCGTCCAATTGCTCGGCGGTGGTGATCCTATGAGATTCGGTCATGGCGGCAGGGTCCTCAGGTTCGGGGCCATTCAAAAAAAGAAAAGGGGTCCCGCGAAGGACCCCTTTCCCAGTGTTGGTAGTGCGTTCGCGTCAGTACAGGTTCTGCGCCGAGACCATGGCGAAGAGCATGGGAAACGACAGCAGCGTATTGGTGCGCGAAAACAGCATGGCCGTGCGCGCGGCGGCTGCCTTCTCCTCGGCACTGACCTCGACCATGCCGAGAGCTTTCTTCTGGTTTGGCCAGATCACGAACCAGACGTTGGCCCACATGATCGTGCCCAGCCACATGCCGATGCCGATCATGGTGTCCTTGGCCGTGCCTTCGCTGCCCTGTCCGAGCAGGATCGCATCGACCAGATATCCGTTCATCATTCCTAGGATCAAGCCTGTGACGATGGTCGCCATGGCGCCCCAGCGAAACCACCACAGCGCGGCCGGCGCGATCACTTTGCCGATCGCCGGTTTCTGGTCGTCCGGAATCTTCGGCATGTTGGGGATCTGGACGAAGTTGAAGTACCACAGCAGGCCGATCCACATGACTCCGCTGAGCACGTGCAGCCAGCGGAAGAAGAAGACGCCGAATTCGGCGCCGGAATAGCCTTGGGTGACGTAGTAGAGAATGAACAGAATCGCCGCCAGGATGAAACCCGCGATTACGGTTCGGTTCAAATCTGTGAGGATTCCAGCCATGTCATCTTTCCCCTCGTTGGATTCGAATTTACGGCAGAATACCACAAGGTCTTGTGGCATCCACGGCATTTAGACCCGATATTTTGTACGGAATTTATATCCCCGGTGAATCGGATCGAGATGATTCGCACGGAACATAAGGATTGACGACCGCCTTGCCAAGCGGCCAGGGCGGATTGAACCGGGCGAGCGGACCCTCGCCAGGCGGGCGCGCGCGGGCTACCATCCCCGCCGATGCGCCCCGCCGATGCGCCCCGCCGATGGGCCCCGACGATGCGCCCCGACGATGCGCGCAGACGCGGGAAGAACAACTTGCCAGGGGAGGCCGGACATGGCCGCGGAAAATTTCTTCAATCTCACTGACACCTCGCAGGGCATCGCCCGGCAGCTGGGCGAGGGTCTTTCGACCCGGGTGTTCCCGGGCGAGCAGGCCATGCTGTCGGTGGTGACCATCGAGCCCAACGCCCAGGGCGGCACCCACAGTCATCCCGAGGAGCAATGGGGTGTGCTGCTGGAGGGCGAGGGAGTGCGGACCCAGAACGGCGAAGACGTACCGGTCAAGGCCGGCGATTTCTGGCGCACGCCGGGCGGCGTGCCGCACAGCTTCCGCGGCGGGCCCGCGGGCGCCAAGGTGCTCGACGTCTTCGCGCCGCCGCGCGCGGAGTACCGCAAGTCCGGCAGCGGTTTCGGCGACGCAGCTACCTAAAACAGAACGGAGACACGCGGCCATGGCGATCCGACGCTACGACATTCAATTCGAACGCTTGACGCCGGAGACACTGGCCGCCTGGGGCGAGATTCCGCCGGCGGTTGCCTCCGACTGCATGAACCGGGAGAACTTCATGGCGGCGGCGATCAAGCCGGTTCGGACCGGCACGACGCTGGTCGGCCAGGCGCGCACGGTCACCACCATGGCCGGCGACAACGGGGTCAGCCACGTCGCCACCGCTCTTCTCGGCGTCGGCGAGGTCATGGTCATCGACGCCGGCGGCCATGACGACGTGGCGGTCTGGGGCGGGGTCGCGACCCGGGCGGCGATGGGGCGCGGCATCACCGGGGTGGTGATCGACGGCGCGGTGCGCGATGTCGCCGAAATCCGCGAGTTGGGTTTTCCCTGTTATGCCCGCGCGGTGGTGCCCGGCGGCCCGCACAAGGGCTTCGGCGGCACCATCGACGGCGCAATCGCCTGCGCCGGCTGCCCGGTATCGCCCGGTGACATCGTGCTCGGCGACGACGACGGCATCGCCGTGGTGCCGCTCGCCCAGCAGGCCGCGCTGCTGCTGATCTGCCGCGACAAACTGATCCAAGAAGAAAACTGGCTCGCCGAAATCGCCGCCGGCAAGACCGTGGCCGAACTCCTCGGTCTCGGCGAGGCCGAAGTGATCGACTCCTAGATTCCGGCCCCAAACAGGTGTTTGATCTGAAACGGGAAATCTCAAGTCAACAGCACTACTATGTCACTCCCGCGAAAGCGGGAGTCCAGACGCTTACATGGATTCCCGCTTTCGCGGGAATGACACGAGGCGGGCCGGCATTCTATAAGTGATTGAAAATCGGCGATTTAATTCGAGTCAGACTCTTTAGCCCTCACGCCACTTTAAATCGCTCCAACTCCGCGCGGTCGATCTCGATGCCGAGGCCAGGGCCGTCGGGGATGGTCACGACGCCGTTCTTGTGTTCGATCGGCGCGGTCACGATGGCCTGGCGGAACGGGTGTTCGCTGCGGTCAAACTCCAGCATCGGCTCGAGCGGCCGATTGCCCGGCGGGTTGCGCGGCAGCACCGCGAGCAGTTGCAACGCGGCGGCCAGGCCGATGGCGCTGCCCCAGACGTGGGGCACGTAGCGCACCCCGAAGGCGCTGGCCATGTCGGCGATCTTCTTGCATTCGCTTAGGCCGCCCGCGGCGCAGGTGTCGGGCTGCAGGATATCGATGGCACGGTGCTGGAGCACGTTGCGGAAGCCGAAGCGGGTATACTCGCATTCGCCGCCGGCGACCGGGATCGAGATCGCCGCCTTGATTTCGCGGTAGCCGTCCAGGTCTTCCGGCGGCACCGGCTCCTCGAACCAGGTGATGTCGTGGGCTTCGACCCGGCGCCCCAGCTTGATCGCCTCGATGGTGTCGTAGCCGTGGTTGGCGTCGAGCATCAGCGGCAGGTCTGGGCCGATCGCCGCGCGCACCGCCGCGATGAGCGCCGCGTCCTCGGCCACGTCGAAGCCGATCTTGAGCTTGACGCCCTTGAAGCCCTCGGCGGCGTAGCCTTTGACCTCCTCGACGATGTAGTCGAAGGGATCGCCGGCCTCCTTGCGGTAGGTGCCGGTCGCGTAGGCGTCGACTTGCGTGCGCAGCGGCCCACCCATGAGCCGGTGGACCGGCACGCCAAAGTGCTTGCCCTTGAGGTCCCAGAGCGCGATGTCGATGCCGCTCAAGGCCGAGATCGGCACGCCCTTCTGGCCCTGATCGCGGAAGCGGTCGTAGAGTGTCTCCCAGATCAGGTCCGTGGCCAGGGCATCGGCGCCGAGCAGCAACGGTGTATAGGCCTCGACCATGGCGGCGCAGGGCCGGGCCGGGCCGAAGCACTCTCCGAAGCCGCTGAGGCCGCTGTCGGTGACGATCTCGACCACCGCCGAACCGCGCACCCGGGCCTCGTTAATGGCCCAGAAGAACGGCTCCGACAGCGCCGCCTCGAGCACATGGACCCGGACCTCGGCGATTTTCATGGCGATAGGCACTCCCGTGTTATTCGGCTGCCGCGGCGGCGGTTTGGGTCATCCAGGCATCCAAGTCGGCCAGCGCGCGGGCGGCGAGCGCCGGCTTGCGGGCCTTCTTCGGGACTCGCTTGCCCTCGGGGGTCGCGATCGGCGGGAACAGGCCGAAGTTTACGTTCATTGGCTGGAAGCTGCGCGGGCCGGGCTCGATACGGTCGCCGGGCAGATGGCCGCCGGTGATGTGATTCAACAGCGCGCCGTGGGCGGTCGTGGCCGGCGGCGGCGCGAGCGCGCGGTCCAGGCGCTCGGCGGCGGCGTAGCGTCCGGCCAGGAGCCCGATGGCCGCCGATTCGACGTAACCCTCGACCCCGGTGATCTGGCCGGCGAAGCGCAGCCGCGGTTGCGCCTTGAGCCGCAGCGCGCCGTCCAGCAGCTCCGGCGAATTCAGGAAGGTGTTGCGATGCAGGCCGCCGAGGCGCGCGAACTCGGCTTTCTCCAAACCCGGAATGGCGCGGAAGATATCCGCCTGGGCGCCGTATTTCAGCTTGGTCTGGAACCCGACCATGTTGTAGAGCGTGCCGAGCGCGTTGTCCTGGCGCAGTTGCACCACCGCGTGGGCCCGTTGTCCGGTTCGCGGGTCGGTCAGTCCGACCGGCTTCATCGGCCCGTAGCGTAGGGTCTCGCGGCCGCGCGCCGCCATGACCTCGATCGGCAGGCAGCCCTCGAAATAGGGCGTATCCCGCTCCCAATCGCGGAACTCGGTCGCATCGCCGGCGAGCAGCGCGTCGATGAACGCCTCGTAGCCGGCCTCGTCGAACGGGCAGTTGATGTAGTCGGCGCCATCCCCACCAGGCCCGGCCTTGTCGTAGCGCGACTGGAACCAGGCGGTCTCGAAGTCGATGGACTCCTTGTGGACGATGGGTGCGATGGCGTCGAAGAAGGCCAGCGCGTCCGCGCCGGTCAGGTCGTGGATCGCCTCGGCCAGCGCCGGCGAGGTCAAAGGCCCGGTGGCGATGATGACCGAGTCCCAATCCTCGGGCGGCAACCCGGCGACCTCGCGACGCTCGATCTCGATCAACGGCTCGGCTTCGAGCCGCGCGGTCACTTGCGCCGAGAAGCCCTCCCGGTCGACCGCCAGAGCCCCGCCGGCGGGCAGGCGGTGGGCGTCCCCGGTCGCCATGATCAGCGAATCCAGGCGGCGCATCTCCGCATGCAGCAGTCCGACCGCATTGTGCTCGGCGTCATCGGAGCGGAACGAATTGGAGCAGACCAGCTCCGCCAGGCCGTCGGTCACATGGGCCTCGGTGCCGCGTTCGGGGCGCATCTCGTGCAGCACCACGGGCACGCCGGCACGGGCGATCTGCCAGGCCGCCTCGCCACCGGCCAGGCCGCCACCGATCACATGAATGGGTTGCACGGTCATGGTCTTGAGATAGCCAGCCCGGAGGCCGCTGGCAAGGGCGCTGGCACGCGCGGGCGGGACCTCGCCTCAGCGCAGGATGGTGAAGGCCTCTTGGGGCGCGTCGATGCCCCGGAGCTCGTGCTGGCCCAGGGACAACAACTCGCGCCGCGACATCCGCGCCACGGCATCCGAGATCACGATCGACCGGTCGAGCTCGGCGCAGAGCGCGGCCAGGCGCGCGACCAGGTTGACCGCGTGCCCGATCACCGTGAAGTCGAGACGGTCGGCGGCGCCGATATTGCCGTACATGACTTCGCCGACGTGCACCGCCACGCCGCATTCGATGGTCATGCCGTTTTCCAACCGGTGGCTGTCGTTGAGGGCGGAGACGCGTTTGACCGCTGCCTCCGCCGCGGCCAGCGCCACGTCGCAGGCTTCGCAGACCGCGTTCTCGCGTTGCTCGCAGGGGAAAATCACCAGCATGGCGTCGCCCATGAACTTGAGAATCTCGCCGCCGCGTTCGACCACCGGCTCGGCGATGGCGTCGAAGTAGGCATCGAGCAGCGCCAAGACCTCGGGCAGTGGCAGCTTCGCGGCCAGCGCGGTAAATCCGCGCAGGTCGCAGTACCACAGCACCGCATGGATGACCTCGCCGTCACCGCGTTTGACCGCGCCGGAGAAGATGCGCTCGCCGGTGTTGGGGCCGACGTAGGTGTTGAGCAGGTCGCGCGCCGTGCGGCGCAACTGCTGCAGCTCGGCAACCGCCGCGAACGCCGGCAGGGTCGCGTCGAGCACCGCCAGGTCGGGGTCGCTGAAACCGCCGGGCCGGTCGGCGGCAAGACTGATTGCGTTGCGATTGCCGCCGGAGAACACCAGCGGCCGCATGGTGTAGTCGGTGTAGCCACGCGATTCGAGCTCTTCCAGGATCGGAAATTCCACGGCGCGGCCGGCGCGCTCCAGCCGGCGGCGGATCGGACCGCCGCCATCGCGAATCGCCCGAATCGGCGAGGCTAGATAATTTTCTTGGCTCTGGATCGAATAGGCGTGACCAAGCTCGGTGGTCTCGCCGGTCTCCTGTGTCCAGACCAGACTGCGGGCGGCGAGCTGCGGATGTAGTTGGCGGATATGGAGCGAGCCGCGGGTGACCGGCAAGCCGGCGTCGCGCAAGCGCTCCATGTAGCTGCCGAACAGGGGCGCCATGCGCGCCGCTGCGCGCCGCTCGTCTTCCATCAGCGCGGCCACGATCGGTGCCGCGCGCTCGCGCGCCGCCGCCATGACTTTAGGATCGGCGGCTGGGGCGATGCGCTGTTCCAGGGGGGCGATGCCCTGTTCCAGGACGGTGTCATCGGGGGGTGTCATGAACCTTAGGTGGGGTCGCCCGGACATGGCAACAAGCACCGCCGACCGGTCGACCGGTTCTTCAGGCCCGTTTTTTGCGCTTGGCGCGCGCGTTGGGCCGGGCGGCGGGGAGGTGGTCCCGGAGGTATTCGCCGGTGAAGCTGCCTGGTGTCGCCGCGACCGCTTCGGGGGTGCCGGCGGCGACCACCCGGCCGCCCTTGTCGCCGCCCTCGGGGCCGAGATCGACGATCCAATCGGCGGTCTTGATGATCTCCAGATTATGCTCGATGACCAGCACCGTGTTGCCCTGATCGACCAGGGCATGGAGCACCTCCAGGAGTTTTTTCACGTCCTCGAAGTGCAGGCCCGTGGTCGGCTCGTCGAGAATGTAGAGCGTGCGTCCGGTGGCTCGGCGCGACAGCTCCTTGGCCAGTTTCACCCGCTGCGCCTCGCCGCCCGACAGTGTGGTCGCGGGCTGGCCGATGTGGATGTACCCGAGGCCCACGCGCTCCAGGGTCTCCATCTTGTTGCGGATCGCGGGCACGGCCTTGAAAAAGCCCGCGCCTTCCTCGACCGTCATATCAAGAACCTGGGCGATGCTTTTGTTCTTAAATGTAACTTCGAGAGTTTCCCGATTGTACCGTTGGCCCAGGCAGACGTCGCACTGAACGTAGACGTCGGGCAGAAAATGCATCTCGATCTTGATCACGCCGTCGCCCTGGCAGGCCTCGCAGCGGCCGCCCTTGACGTTGAAGGAGAACCGCCCGGGTTTGTAGCCGCGCGTATTCGCCTCGGGCAGGCCGGCGAACCAATCGCGGATCGGGGTGAAGGCGCCGGTATAGGTCGCCGGGTTGGAGCGCGGCGTGCGCCCGATCGGCGACTGATCGATGTCGATCACCTTGTCCAGGAACTCCAGGCCCTCGATCGTGTCATGGGCGCCGGGGTGGGCGCGGGCGTTGTTGAGTTGGCGCGCGAGCGCCTTGTAAAGGGTCTCGACGATCAGCGTCGACTTGCCGCTGCCCGAAACCCCGGTCACGCAGGTCAGGGTGCCGAGCGGGATCTCCGCGGCTAGGTTCTGCAGGTTGTGCGCGCGCGCGCCCAGGATGCGAATGGTCTGGCCGTGCCGCCCGGGCCGCCGGACGCGGGGCACCTCGATCTGACGGATCCCGGTCAGGTACTGCCCGGTCAGGCTATTCGGGTTGGCCATCACCGCCTCGGGGGTGCCGGCGGCGACCACCTGGCCCCCGTGGATGCCGGCGCGCGGGCCCATGTCGACCACGTAGTCGGCGGCGCGGATCGCCTCCTCGTCGTGTTCGACCACGATCACCGTGTTGCCCAGATCGCGCAGGCGCTTGAGGGTTTCGAGCAGGCGCGCGTTGTCGCGTTGGTGCAGGCCGATCGACGGCTCGTCGAGCACGTAGAGCACACCGGTCAGGCCCGAGCCGATCTGCGAGGCCAGGCGGATGCGCTGGCTCTCGCCGCCCGACAGCGTCGCCGAGCCGCGCGACAGGGTCAGGTATTCGAGCCCGACGTTGACCAGGAACTTCAGGCGTTCGTTGATCTCCTTGAGCACGCGTTCGGCGATCTCGGCCTGCTTGGCGGTCAGTTTCGGTGCCAGGCCGGCGAACCACTCGGCGGCTGCGGCGACCGAAAGCTGGGTGACTTCACCGGCGTGGCGGCCGGCGATCTTGACCGCCAGCGCCTCCGGCTTGAGCCGGTAGCCGGCGCAGTCCTCGCACGGCCGCACCGCCTGATAGCGCGCCAGTTCGTCGCGGATCCAGTCGCTCTCGGTCTCGCGCCAGCGCCGCTCCATGTTGGGCAGCACGCCCTCGAACGGCTTGGTGGTCTCGTAGGCGCGCAGGCCGTCGTCGTAGCGCATGGTGATCGGCGTCGAGCCCGAGCCCTCCAGCAGGGTGGTGCGCAGCTTGGCCGGCAGCTCGTCCCAGGGCTCGTGCATGGAGACCTCGAAGTGGCGCGAGAGGCTTTCCAGGGTCTGTTTGTAGTAGGGCGTGGTCGACTTGGCCCAGGGCGCCACCGCGCCCTGATAGAACGAGCGCCTGGGGTCCGGGATCACCAGCTCGGGGTCGAAATAGTGGGTCGTGCCCAGGCCGTCGCAGGCCGGGCAGGCGCCGAACGGATTGTTGAACGAGAACAGCCGCGGCTCGATCTCGTCAATCGTGAAGCCCGAGACCGGGCAGGCGAAGCGCGCCGAGAAGGTGCTGCGTTCGCCGGTCTTGGCGTCCTCGACGAAAGCCAGTCCGTCGGCCAGTTGCAGCGCGGTCTCGAAGGAATCCGCGAGCCGCGTCTCGATGCCGGGGCGCAGGATCAGGCGGTCGACCACCACCTCGATGTCGTGTTTGCGCTTCTTGTCGAGCGCGGGGGCGTCCTCGATCTCGGTAATGGTGCCGTCGATCTTGACCCGCTGGAAGCCGCGCTTCTGCAGGTCCGCCAACTCCTTCCGGTACTCGCCTTTGCGTCCGCGCACGATCGGCGCGAGCAGGTAGAGCCGGGCGCCCTCGGCCATCTCCATGACCTTGTCGACCATTTGGCTCACGGTCTGGCTCTCGATCGGCAGCCCGGTGACCGGCGAATAGGGCACGCCCACGCGCGCGTAGAGCAGGCGCAGGTAGTCGTAGATCTCGGTCACCGTGCCGACCGTCGAGCGCGGGTTCTTCGAGGTGGTCTTCTGCTCGATGGAGATCGCCGGCGACAGGCCCTCGATGGAGTCCACGTCCGGCTTCTGCATCAGCTCCAGGAACTGGCGCGCGTAGGCCGAAAGCGACTCGACGTAGCGGCGCTGGCCCTCGGCGTAGATGGTGTCGAAGGCGAGCGAGGACTTGCCCGAGCCCGACAGCCCGGTCATCACCGTGAGCGCATCCCGCGGCAGGGTCACGTCGACGTTCTTAAGATTGTGCTCCCGCGCCCCGCGCACCGCCAGCACCGCGCGGGACGGGGCAGGGGCGAGGGCGGGGGCAGTATCTCCGGGCGCGCTACGCGCAGCCTTAGGCCCCCCCCGCCGAGACGCGGCGCGCTTGGCGCCGGCAAGCTTGGCGCCAGCAGACTTGGAGCCGGCCTTCTTCGGGCCAGCGGTCTTGGATCCGGAACGGCGGGAGGGCATGCGGGCATTCTAAACACGGACGGGAGACATGGCACGGGCTGAGTGGGATATGGGGGAGGGGAGCGGCGAAAGCGAGGGGGAGGAACATTCCCATTGGAAATCCTTTCCCACACGCGTACGTTTTGTACTGAAATTTCCCGATTCGGTAGGGTTGCGGCGTATGACTTGGCAAACCATTCAGCAATTCTTGATTGACAATGCCGTTCTGCTCGGCGCGATTGCTGCGGCCATTGTGATTGCCGGTTTTCTATTCGCGCCATTTCGGAACTTGCTTTCAAGGAAAAAACCTAACGAAACCACCGATCTGGCCCCGATCATCGACCGATTGACAGAAGAAGCACGGCGGCACGGCGCTGCTGCGTCTGAACTCGAAGGGACAGCGCAGCGGGAAGGGAACCTCCAAGAACAGGTTCGGCAACTGAGCGGTGCCGTGGAGGCCCTTTCGGCGGAACGTAGCGATCCCAATGCACCGCCGGGGATTGACGAAGCCCTCAGGCTCCTTAGCGAGGGCGATACGGGGGCCGCCGAGGCGGTCTTCGAAGAGGTCAAGGCGCGCCTCAAGGCGGAGGGCGAGGGGGCGTTTAAGGAGGCGGCGGCGGCGGCCCGCCACATCGGCGCGCTGGCGTTCCTGCACGACACGGACAAGGCCCTCGCCGCCTACCGCGATGCCGTCACCCTCGACCCCGACGACCCGGACGGCTGGAACCGCTTGGGGCAGTTGCTGAATCGAACGGGCGATCTCGATGGCGCCGTCGAGGCCTACAACCG
>CAXMQD010000199.1:0-11335 GCA_964194965.1 uncultured Acidimicrobiia bacterium
CTGCGCCCAGGTTGAGAAAGGGTGTATCGAGCAAGAAAAATGCCCCTGTCCCGACGGTAACAATCAGGGTCGCAAGGAGAGCGACGAGCGACCACGGCCTTGGTTTTCGTGCCCGGCCCGGCGGAACCGAATCGGGACGCCGCTCGACCGACCCGCCCTGCTGACCGGCCGTTTCGAAGCTTGGCACATAGGTTCCTCGTGGAATTTCTATGCGGACGGGATCGTCCCGGCCATCAATCGCGTTGTATTTTTTCAGCTTCCCTCGCAGCCGGTTTGCCTCAACCCGCACGATCGAACTGGTCTGCGGATCGAACGACTCGTCGCGTTCGAATACCGCCAGCGCAATTGTGTACTCCTTCAGGGTCTCCGCCCGGCCGGCGAGTGCTTCCTCGACGACGAACCTCAGAAACTTCTGCGAACGATCCGACTGCGCGAAATCCGGGCTAGAAAGAATCTTGCCCATCTGGGCCATGATTTTTTCACGAGGCGGACTGCGCAATCCTCGCGATTCCTCAATCGGATCGGGTCGTGACGGGCTCATGGGCGGAACTGGATCATGAATTTTACGGTTTCTGGCGCCTGCCTGCCGCTAATCATACACGATCTCCCAATCCATGTGTTACACGGCTTATATAATTGATATTGTTGTATTTTACACTGGGCGTACGGGTCGCCTTGGGGCACGTTACTTCCCGTTAGAAACTTCTATTCGCGAATCGGTGGCCATAAATCTGCTCCTTGTTAGATCAATCCGAATTATCGGGTCAGTCGATCTAGAGGAACAAGACCATGACAATTCGCAAAAGACAGCCAGCCCTAACTCGAACCCGCATTGGTACCGCGAGCGCCGCCAGATTTAACCGTCGTGTTCTGGGCTTGGCGGCGATCGTGGCCTCGATGTTCTTCAGCGCGTCATATAACAGTCGACCGGCTGCCGCCCAATCGGTTTGCGGCAACCACACTGACATCCTCAAGATACTCGAAGATTCACATTCGGAGAAGCCCCGGGCGATTGCCATTTCCATGAATGGGAAGCTGCTTGAAATCATGGTTTCGTCCGCCGGGAGTTGGAGCATTTTGCTGACCCGCCCCGACCGCCAAACATGTGTGGTCGCGACTGGCGAGGGCTGGGAAAGTCTACCCGCTGTCGCGAGGGAGCCCTCCGCATGAGGACACAGGCCAGGCCGCCACAGCAGACTTAGTCAGACGCAGCAGAGCGCCTTTGACCCCATAAACGAAAGGGAGCAAGTCGATGACCAACAGCTGGCTTCGAGGCAGCGCCGGAACTGACGCAACCGACATCGGCGGCGCCCGTTTCATAACTTCGGACTTAGAGGAGCTCTATCGGCGAGCGATCAACCGCAACGACCGCCTCAGCCAGCTGATCGAACTCCGCGCGCCTGAGATCATCGTGCGCAACGAAAGGCGGATGCTGCAAGAGGCGTTGGCTGCTCTGTTCGACCATGGCGATATCGCGGAGATCATCGCTCATATCGGCGTCAACATGTTCACCACTTGCCTCAGCCATATCACCGGAACCGAGTTCGATTTCCCGGTGGAGGACACAGCCGCACCCGCTCACGCGGCTTAATCAATCGTATCCCCTCTAAACACGAAAGGAAAAGTGGCATGACGATCCTGCGCAACCTGGTCGCGACCTTGGCGGTGATATCCAGTCTGTTCGCCGCCAGCGCGGCAATCGCCGGTACCGAAACCAACGTTTCTAGCGGCTTGACCGCAAAGGGACCCGGACTCGCGGTCCATGGCTACGATGTGGTCGCATATTTCACGGAAGCCCGGCCCACATTCGGGCGCGCGAAGCATTCGACCGTCTACAAGGACGCGACATACCGTTTCGCGAGCGATGAGCATCTCGATGCCTTCGAGGACGACCCCGAGAAATACCTGCCTCAATACGGCGGTTACTGCGCCTATGGCGTGGCCGTCGGCGCCAAGTTCGACGGCGACCCACATCTCTGGCGGATCGTTGACGGCAGGCTCTATCTGAACCTCAACGAGGACATTCAAAAGATCTGGGAAAAGAAAATCCCCGGCTACATCAAGAAAGCCGACCGGAATTGGCCCAGGATTGCCGGAAAAACGCCGGAGGAGCTGAGTTAACGCTGGCGACCACGCCGGGGGCATGGCTCCTGTATTTTCCCTAACCCGCGGGGCGTCTCCCGCGAAACCATCAAGAAGGACAACCGAACCATGTTGAATAAATTGATAATTACGTCTCTAGCGCTTCTCGCAACGATCTCCGTTAGCGCCCATGCGGAGTCGCCAGCCGATCTCAATGATCTTGAGATCGCACATGTCGCCTATACAGCGAACACCATTGACATCCGCTACGCCCACCTCGCGCTCGCGATCTCCAAGAACCCGGATATCCACGAGTTTGCCCAGACCATGATTCGCGACCACGGCGCGGTGAATGACAGGGCGCTGGCGCTGTTGCTGAAGCTCGACGCTTCGCCCCAGGACAATTTCCTAAGCCGGCAGCTTAGCGGCCAGGCTGACCAGCTGGTCGATGAGATGAGACAGTTGCGCGGCACTGCTTTCGATCGCCGCTACGCGGAGAACGAGCTTGGCTATCACCAGGCGGTGAACGGGTTGGTCGAAGGTTCCTTCATTCCGAACATTCAAAACCCGGAGGTCAAGGCGCTCTTCGAGGAAGCCCTCATCGTCTTCAAGGCTCACGAAAAGCACGCCGAGAAGATGGTGAAGACGCTCGAAAGTCAGGGTTCATGACCCGAAGGATGACACCGATTGGGATGATTGTGGCGGCGGTGGTCGCCACAGTCATTCTCATTCCGGGGCTCGAGGCCAATGCCGCCGATGCGCGGCGAATCGTCGTGGAGATCCGGGGTTTTCAGTTCATTCCCGAGGCTCCGGTTGTTGACACCGGTGACGTGGTGGTCTGGAAGAACATGGATTTGGTACCCCACACCGTGACGTCGAACGATGATAGCTGGGAATCGAGCCTAATTGCGGCGGGGGCTGAATGGGAGACCGTTATTTCCGTAGGTATGATCCAGGACTATCACTGCAGGTATCATTCATCGATGACCGGGCAGCTCACTATCGGTGCCCAGTAACTCACGGCGATTCTCATAAATCCCGAACGTTCTAAATCGATATCTTGATCGCGGGACATTGGACTAAGTCAGAGACCCGAACGGACTGTCATGTCGATGCGGAAAATCAAACTGAAACGGGCTTATCAGGTTCCCTCGAATGATGACGGCTTGCGCATTCTTGTCGAACGGCTGTGGCCGCGGGGACTGCCCAAGACTGACGCTGAGATCGATCATTGGATGAAAGATATAGCCCCGACACCGCGGTTGCGGACTTGGTTCGGGCATCGTCCCGAAAGGTGGCCGGAATTTCAAACCCGCTATCTCGCCGAGCTGGACGCAAACACCGAAGCGGTGCGCACGCTCGAGAAACTCTGCGCCGCCGGTCCCGCGACCTTCGTTTTTGCGGCGCGAGACACGGAGCGCAACAGCGCCGTCGTTCTGAAGACGTATCTTGAGGCTGATCGCACCTAATTCCCCGGAAGCAGTAAAGACCTACCGCCTGACTGGATCACCTTTGTATCACAACGGCGTGACGTGTGACGGGCATCACTTTTTAACCGTAATTTCAATGCTTAACTCCCAACAACAAGTCCGATGGACCGGGTGCGCTGATGAGCTTGCTGACCCGCGGAAATCCCAAGGGCGGTTGCATATGAACGAATTGGCGATGGCGTGGAGACCAGCCGAAGCCTACGGCATATTGCAGCGATCTGGCCCACGGCGACGTCACCTTGGCTATGGCATGAAAAATGAATTCGACAATCCAGGAGAACAAGTCATGACTACCAACACCCAAACCAGATCTCTTCTTTCCGCACTTGGCCTCGGCGTGGTTATCCTTGCCGGCCTCCTTGCCGAGCACGCGAGTGCGGCGGGGCCCACCGTGATCGAGTTGACCCAGACCGGCTGTCAGTTCGTCGAATCCGAAAACGGTGTCGACCGTGGTTTTGTTTCGACCATGAAGTCCGACTGCGAGGCGATCAACGCCGAGACCGGCGCGGCGCGTCTCACAGAGGCCAAAATTCTGACTCTAAAACCCGGTACGTACATCTTTCGGGTGACCAACAAGAACGTGCCCTACCAGCTCGGTTTCTGGTTGCGCGGGTCCGGAATTGTTGGCCGCGTGGCGCTTCCCAGCGTTTCCGGCGGCGGGTTGAATCCGGGCGCAACCAAGGACTACGCCGTAACGCTGAAGCCGGGCGAATACCTCTACTCCTGCCCGCTGAATTCCACCCCCGATTACAAGCTGGTCGTCGAGGGTTGACGCCCGAGACTTCATCCGCCGGCTTTTTATGCGAACCAACCGTCAAGAGGAGGACTCGAGGTGATCAAGATCTCGGAACAGACGATCATGGCCGATATCGCCATTATCGGCGGCGGGTCCGGTGGCCTCTCCGTGGCAGCCGGCGCGGCTCGGTTGGGTGCCAAGGTGGTGCTCGTCGAGCAAGGCAAGATGGGCGGTGATTGCCTGAACTTTGGCTGCGTGCCTTCAAAGGCGCTTATCGTGGCGGCCAAGGCGGCGGAGGTGGTGCGCACGGCCGGAAAGTTTGGCGTGAACGGTCACGAGCCGGCGGTCGACTTCACTCGGGTCAACGCCCATGTGCGCGACGTCATCGCCGGCATCGCCCCGCATGACTCGGTCGAGCGCTTTGAGCGCCTGGGCGTCCAGGTCATCCAGGCTGCCGCGAATTTCGTGAGCCCGACCGAGATCCAAGCCGGGGATCATCTCATCAAGGCGCGCCGCTTCGTGGTTGCGACCGGTTCCTCTCCGGCGCTGCCGCCGATCCCAGGATTGGCCCCGGGATTGGCCCCGGGATTGGCCGAGGTGCCGTATTTGACCAACGAGACCGTCTTCGACCTGGCCGAGTTGCCGGACCATCTGATCGTCATTGGCGGCGGCCCAATCGGAGTCGAGCTGGCCCAGGCGCACCGGCGGCTGGGAACGCGGGTCACCCTGATCGAGGCCTTCACCCTCATGAGCAAGGATGACCCGGAGGCGGTCGAAGTCGTACGCCGTCGATTGATCGCCGAGGGCATCGATCTGCGCGAGGGAATCCAAGTCGCCAACGTAGAGCGGCAGGCCAACGGCATTGCGGTCGCGCTGGAAGGGAACGACGGCGCCACGTTCCCGATACTCGGCTCTCACCTGCTGGTCGCGGCCGGGCGCAGGGCCAACGTGGACGGCCTCGGTCTGGAGGCCGCGGGCATTCGCTATTCGGCGAAGGGGATCGAAGTGGATGCGCGGCTGCGCAGCTCCAACAAGCGCGTTTTTGCCATCGGCGATGTCGTCGGCGCCCACCAGTTCACCCACATGGCAGCGTATCACGCTGGCATCGTAATCCGTAATGCCTTGTTCCGGCTGCCGGCCAAGATCAGCAACCACGCCGTGCCCTGGGTCACCTATAGCGACCCGGAACTGGCCCACGTCGGCCTAAACGAGGCCGAGGCCAGGGCGCGCCATGGTGAGGTCCGGGTGCTGTCCTGGTCATTCGCGGACAACGACCGCGCGCGAGCAGAGCGCGACACTGAAGGACTGGTCAAGGTGGTGGTCGGGCGAAACAGCCGGATTCTGGGTGCGACCATCGTTGGCCGCCACGCGGGCGAATTGATCATGCCCTGGGTCCTGGCCATCGACCGGAGCTTGAAGATCGGCGCCATGGCCAACCTGATCGCGCCCTATCCGACCCTGAGCGAGGTCTCCAAGCGCGTGGCCGCCAGTTATTACACCGACACTCTGTTTGGCGGCCGAACCCGAAAGCTTGTGCGCGCCCTGCGGTGGCTCGGCTGAGCGGCGATCGAAGTGACGAGGAGAGACTCATGGACGACCAACGCCTTCAAGTTTCCCGGGACGCCACCGGACAACCTGTCCGCCGCGTGGGCTTTCCGGTCAAGCGGGCGGTGCCTTTGGTTGCCCTGGCTGCGGCGGCCGCGGCGGTCTTCGCATTCGGCCTCGACGACTACCTGACATTCGAGGCGCTGCGCGAGAACCGCCATCTGCTGACGAACTTTGTTGCGGATCAAGCGACATTGGCGGTCGTGCTCTACCTGCTGATCTACGCCGCCTCGACGGCAACTTCCCTGCCCGGCGGCGCGATTCTGACGGTCGCCGGCGGTTTCCTGTTCGGACCCTGGCTGGGCACCGCATACGTGGTGGTCGCCGCCACGGTCGGCGCGACCGTGGTGTTCCTGATCGCCAGAAGCACGGTCGGCAATATCCTCCGCGCCAAGGCAGAGCCGGCGCTGAGGAAGATGGAGCGGGGCTTCCAAGGGAACGCCCTATCCTATCTGCTGGTATTGCGTTTGATCCCGCTGTTTCCCTTTTGGCTGGTCAACCTGGCGCCGGCCCTCCTGGGCGTGCCCCTCAGGACCTACGTTATCGGCACCTTCCTCGGCATCGTTCCCGGGGTCCTCGTTTTTGCTTTGGCCGGCGCCGGTCTTGGCAACGTCTTCGACACCGACGAGGGTTTCTCCCTGGCATCGGTTCTCACGCCGGAAGTGATCACGGCTCTAGCCGGCCTATCGGTCCTGTCCCTGACGCCGGTGGTCTATAAGAAGCTGAAGACGCGCGGTTAAGGCAAACCTCCGCCGGAACAGGAAGTAACCTCTAACAGAATCTCAAGCCGCGGTTTGTAAGGGCCGCTAGACGCGGTCTTCATATTGCATCGGGTTCTCATCACATCCCCTTAGGCCGTGACGGTGGTCACAACGATCTCGAACAGCGCCGGCCTGTTCGCGAAAGGCGACCGACCGAGGAACCAGAGCACGCCTCGCGCAACGGACACGAAGCGCATAATTCCCGGTTCGAAACGCACGTGCTCCCGGCCGGTGTCCTGTCGCCCGGATGTAGGTTGGGCTATGGAACATGGGGTATATTGAAGTTCGTTATCGAGGAGAGAATGGGATATGACCGAAATCAAACGTTTTTTGCTGCCGGACGAAATGGAGCCGGTGAGCCACTACTGCCACGCGACCCGGGCGGGCGACCGGGTCTGGGTCTCGGGCTCCGTCGGGGTCAGATCCGATGGCACCATTCCCGAGGCTGCGGTGGAACAGTTCCAGGTTGCCATCGACACCGTTGATCGATGTCTGAAAGCGGCCGGCGCCGAGGCCCGGCACGTCGTCAAGGTCACCGTTTTATTGACCGATATCAACGACCGCTCGGCCATCAATCCGATCCGTCAAGCGTACTTTGGTGAACATCGCCCGGCCTCGACACTATTCGAGGTTTCGGCACTGGTCTCACCCGAAATGAAGGTCGAGATCGAGGTGGAGGCTGTGGTGACGAACTAGAGCGGGACGACTCACCGCGGTGAGGCTAATCCGTACAGATTTCAGAGTTTATACCTGTCGAAGACACGGCCAAAACGCCATCGGTGGAACGTGATGTCCTGATAACAACCGGCCTTGAAGAAGGGCGCTTTTTCCAATAATGCCCGGCCCGCCGCCATATCGGGGATATCCATCAGAATTACGCTTCCCAGGGGCGAGGCACCATCGTCCGCGAGCATCGGCCCGCGGCACATGATCGAAGTTCCATGTTCGTCAAGATACGCCTCGTGGGCATCCCTGTTTGCCGCGCGGATTTCCGGGCCTTCCGGTTTATCGATGCCATGGAACAGAGCCTGAATGTTGCCCTCCGTTCGGGGACAATCACGCCATGTAAAGGGGGTCGACGGATTCCATCGGTGAATAAGCCAGTGTTTCTGAACACCGCCGGTGACGTAGGGTTCGTCGGCAACATGCTGCTCGGCCGCCGCCCGGTCGGGAAACTCGATCAGGCGCAAACTGCCCAAGTCGGCTGACTCGTCGTCCGTCGTGAAAGGTCCCGCGAACAACGTCTGACCGTCGAACGCCTTGAGGTAAGCGAGATGGCGTTGGCGGTATTCATCGCGCAATGCCGCCGTATCCGGTTCATCGAAGATCAGAATGGAAAACAGCATATTTTTTCCTTTTCATCTAAAGTCGTAGAGCTCGGCTGGGTTGTCGACCAGAATGCGCTGGCGCGTTTCCGGGTCCGGAATCCACTGAATAAATAAATCGCACAGATCCGCGTCGTTGGGCATCGGCTTCGCGACCATGACGTGGGGCCAGTCGGATCCCCAAACGACGCGCCCCGGCGCCGCCTCAACGACGGCGCGGGCGAAATCACCCGCCTCCAGGTAGGGCAGATCGCCCGAGGAGATTCGATAGGGCGCGGTTAATTTGACCCAGCAGCGGCCGGCCTCGGCAAGCCGGAGCATCCCGCCGAACCCGTCGCAGGTCGGGTCCCGCCCGAGCCGTGGATATCCCATATGTCCGACAACAATCTCGGTAGGAAATTCTCCGAATTCGGCATCGAAGTCAGGATAATCGTCGACATGGATTAGAAACTCCGCATGCCAGCCCCGAGGGGCAACTCTCTCACACAGGGCTCGAATCGAATCCAGTGAGGCACCCCTGCCAGGGGTAGCGACGTCGACAAGATTGAAGCGCAGGCCCCGAACGCCCGTTTCGTGCATTTCGTGGAGTTCGGGCTCGGTGACGGTTTCATCGACCACGGCCACACCGCGGCATTGCATGCCGGCGGAGGTCATTTCCCTCATCGCGGATAACATGACGGTGTTATCCGTTCCATAAACACTAGGTTGAACCAGAACAGAGCGTTCCACGCCCAAGGATTTGAGCAGATTTAGATACTCGGAGAGCAATGCGTCCGGCGGCGTATAGATCCTATCGTCCGCATATGCGAATTCAGACCCCGGTCCACAAATATGAGCGTGAGAATCACACGACATTGGTCCCAAGGGAATTGCAGGAGCACGCAACATCGGATCTGGTGGCGCACAATAAGCCGCACCGGAACTTGGTTCCTGCTCTGAATCAGACATCACCACCCCCCGCGATTTAGGCGTGATTATAGGTCATCATTACCGACTATGCCACACGACGCTCGAACGCCGGCCCATGATGCGGTGGACGGATCCCCTGCGGGGGCGATAGCTTCCCGCCTTTATCAGGCCAGATAACGATCCGGAGGTCGTTGCTCGGAGAATTAGAGACAGGATCAACGTTCTATACAACCTACATCGATCCGGGATGTATGCGGGGCTCATGCGCGAGTTAATCGAAAAACGGCATGGCTTGCTTTCATAATTGGAATCGCCAAAGCTTGGCGTCGGAAATAAAATTCACGCGAGATTGGAGGATTATAATGGGAACCGGCAGACCTGCCGCACTCATCACGGGTTCGGGCCGCAATATGGGGCGAGGTTGCGCGAAGGAGCTGGCCGCGGCCGGTTTCAATATTGTCGTCAACGGTTCGAGCGATAAAGCCGCATGCGAGCGCGTGGCCGACGAAGTGCGCGCGATCGGGACCGATGCGGCAATCGCCATGGCGGACATTGGCGATCGTTCGGCGGTAAACGCAATGGCGGATGCGGCATTGCGGGCTTTCGGCCGAATCGACGTCCTCATAAACAATGCGGCATTCCGGCCCGCAACCGCATTTCTCGACATGACGGATGACGACCTGGCGCAGGTCATGAACGTCAATTTTTATGCCGCCGTATGGTTGTCGCGCGCGTTTCTGCCCGGAATGGTCGAGAATGGTTGGGGGCGTATTGTAAATTTCTCCGGCATGAACGCACAGCGGGGCACTGGCGGTCACCCGCATGTGGCGATGTCCAAGCACGCGAGTTGGGGACTGATCAAGGCCCTGGCACGCGAGTTCGGCCCGAAGGGCATCACCGCAAACATTATCTCTCCGGGTACGTTCCCCGGCGAAGATGTGGACGTTTCACAATCGGATCGATTCCAGAATTTGCTCCAACAAACACCCGTCGGCCGTCTTGGATCCGCGAATGACATTGCCGCCTTGGTCGGGCTTCTTTGTTCCGAAAGAGGCGGATTTATAAATGGCCAATTGTTGCAGGTGAACGGCGGGGTGGTTAGCTGAGACGCGATCCCGACTTAGAATATTCACCGCCCCTGAAACACGGTGGCGTTTAATTTTCAGTTTCGCCATTAGGTCGAGCGCGGGCTGCGGGTTATCCGGCTTGTGGTTGCGATTCCAGGTTGCGCGGTATCCACTTGCCGGCGCAGTAGAAGAGTAGAACCAATGCGGCGTTCATTTCGAGAAGCTCTTCGATTAATCCCAAGTGGTCCCAATCGACGATGTGAAGATCGATGACGATCGCGACCGGCAGAAAGATGCAAAAAAGTCCACCGAAAAAATATTCGTCTAGATACTCAGCGAGTTGACCGGGCTGTGAAAGATGTTTGCGGCACCAGAGAAATATGAGAGTGCCGGCGGCGCATATAGCGATGAACAAAATAAGGAAAAGCAGATTCCCAAGCTGGTCGAAGGTCCAATCGAATGAAATAGTTACGACATCGTGGACACCGTCAAAGTATACCCCATAATATCTCGGGAACTCGACTCCGACGATCCTTCCTCCGAAACTGATCTCGTCCAGAAAGCCAACGAGCGCGAGCACGGCCACCACGATGAGCGGTCGTCTGCGAGCCATTTTTTACGCAATAGAACAAGGGCAAAGACGAAAGCGGCTAAGAAAAACAGCGCGGACAGACTTTCGACAACCCGGTCTTCACCGTACCCATCCGGTCAGGACCGCGGTGAGTTTACTTTTGGCCCGTGATGTTGGGCAGCATCGTGGAACGTGATTTATGCGGCCAGTGTGTCGGCGGCCTGGGCCTGCTTCCAGTTCCAGGGGAGGAGCTCGTCGAGGCGCTGGGACGGATGCTCGGCGATGCGAGCGAGCACGTCGGCGAGCCAGGCCTGAGGATCGACGTCGTTCATTTTCGCCGTGACGATCAGGGTGTACATGAACGCGGCTCTGTGACCGCCACGGTCGGAGCCGGCGAACAGCCAGGCCTTCCTGCCGAGCGCGATACCGCGCAGGGCCCGCTCGGCGGCATTGTTGGTCAGGCAGACCTGGCCGTCCTCGAGGAATCGGGCAAAGCCCGGCCAGCGTTGGAGCATGTAGTCCATGGCCTTGGCGACCGGGGCATGGCGGGACAGCCGCGCGCGTTCGGCGCGCAGCCAGGCCTCGAGGTCGGCGAGCAACGGCGCGGACCGCTCGGCCCGGACCACGAGCCGCTGTTCGGCGCTCGATCCATTGATCTCCCGCTCGATGTCGAACAGGGCGTCGATCCGCGTCACGGCCTCGAAGGCCAGCGGCGAGATAATAGTGCCCTGCTTGCCCTTCTTTGTCCCTCTCTTCGCCGCGGCGGCGATGTCGGCCAGGACAAAGAAC
>CAXMQD010000200.1:0-2511 GCA_964194965.1 uncultured Acidimicrobiia bacterium
CTCGACGTCACCGGCGTCTCCCCCAACAGCGCGCGGCCTGGCGCCTTGGTCGACCTGATCGGGCCGGAACTCACCGCCGACCACGTCGCGGAAGCCGCAGGCACCATCGGCTACGAGATTCTGACCAGTTTGGGCCAGCGCTATCACCGAGTCTATATGGGCGGTTAAAAAATGCCGATTCTTCAACCTATCGGCCGGACCGTCCTGCGATTTTTCGAGGCCACCGGCCGGTTGAGCCTGTTCGCGTTCACCGCGATCGCCCACTGCGTGCGGCCGCCGTTCTATCCGCGCCTGATTGGCCGCCAGATGGTCGAGATCGGCTATTATTCGCTGCCGGTCGTCGGCCTGACCGCTATCTTCACCGGCATGGTGCTGGCGCTGCAGAGCTACACCGGCTTCGCCCGCTTTTCGGCCGAGAGCGCTGTCCCCAACGTGGTCGTCGTCTCGATTACGCGCGAGCTCGGCCCGGTGCTCGCCGCGCTCATGGTCGCTGGCCGGGTCGGCGCCGCCATGGCGGCCGAAATCGGCACCATGCGCGTGACCGAGCAGATCGACGCCCTCGATACGCTCGCCACCAATCCGTTCAAGTACCTGGTCGCCCCGCGCCTGATCGCGGGGTTGACCATGATGCCGCTTCTGGTGCTGATCGCCGATGTGATCGGCGTGTTCGGCGGCTATGTGGTGTCGATCTACAAGCTGGGCTTCAACCCCCACGTCTACCTCAAAAACACCATCGATTTCATGGAATTCCAGGATGTGGTCTCCGGACTGGTCAAGGCCTCGGTGTTCGGCTTCCTGATCACGCTGATGGGCTGCTACCATGGCTACAACTCACGGGGCGGCGCCCAGGGCGTCGGCGCCGCGACCACCAACGCAGTGGTGTCGGCCTCGATCCTGATCCTGAGCTGCAACTACCTCATCACCGAGATGTTCTTCGCCAGATGACCGATTCAGCCAATTCAACGCAAACCGCCGCGACTCCGGCCCTGGCCACCCCCAAAATCCGCATCCGCGGCCTGCACAAGTCCTTCGGCGACAAGGTGGTGCTCGACGGTCTCGATCTCGACGTCGGCGTAGGCGAGTCGGTGGTGGTGATCGGCGGCTCCGGCACCGGCAAATCGGTGTTGCTCAAGTGCATTCTGGGCCTGCTCCACCCCGAGGACGGCAGCATCGAAATCGACGGCGAGGAGATGGTCGGCCTGAACGGGCGGGAGCGCGACCGGGTCTTGCGCAAGTTCGGCATGCTGTTTCAGAACGCCGCCTTGTTCGATTCGCTGCCGGTCTGGGAAAACGTCGCCTTCGGCCTGATCGAGGGCGAGCGCAAGGGCCGCGACGAGGCCAAGGTGAGCGCTTTCGAGAAGCTGGCCGCGGTCGGCCTGGGCCCGGACGTGGGCCTGCTCTCGCCGGCCGAGCTCTCGGGCGGCATGCGCAAGCGCGTCGGCCTGGCGCGCGCCATCGCCACCGAGCCCGAGGTCATCTTCTTCGACGAACCGACCACCGGCCTCGACCCGATCATGGGCGACGTGATCAACGACTTGATCATCAAGTGCGTGCGCGAGCTCGGCGCGACCGCGCTGTCGATCACTCACGACATGGCCAGCGCGCGGAAGATCGCCAATCGCATCGCCATGCTTTACGACGGCAAGATCATCTGGGCCGGGCCGGTGGCCGAGATCGACGCTTCGGGCAGCGCCTACGTGGAGCAGTTCATCCACGGCCGCGCCGAGGGGCCGATCGAGATGCAGCTGCGCGCCCTTTAGAGCCTTGGCCAAGGCACAAGCCCGATACGTCTGTCAGAGCTGCGGCGCCGCGGCGGCCCGCTGGTCCGGGCGCTGCGAAGCCTGCGGCGCGTGGAACGCGATCGTCGAGGAGGTGTCACGGCCGAGCCCGCCCGGGGGCCTGGGAAAAGGCGGCGGGCGCCGCGGCAAGGCGATCGAATTCGTCGGCATCGAGGGCCAGGCCGATGCCGAACCTCGCCGCTCCAGCGGAATCGCCGAGTTCGACCGAGTTTGCGGTGGCGGCCTAGTGCCTGGCTCCGCGGTATTGATCGCCGGCGACCCCGGCATCGGCAAGTCGACTTTGTTGCTGCAGGTCGCCGGCGCGCTCGGCGCGGGGGACGGGCCGGCGGACTCGGCCGTCTGCGCGTACGTCTCGGGCGAGGAGGCGGTCGAGCAGTTGCGCTTGCGCGCGCGCCGCTTGGGCCTGACCGCCGCGCGGGTGCTGCTCGCCACCGCAACCTCGGTGCGCGACATCGCCGCCAGCCTCGACAGCGCGAAACCGCCGGCCGTGGTGGTCATCGATTCGATCCAGACCATGTTCGTGGACAGCCTGGATTCGGCGCCGGGCACGGTGTCCCAGGTGCGCGCCAGCGCCCAGGAACTGATCCGCCTGGCCAAGGCGCGCGGCTTCGCCCTGCTGCTGGTCGGTCACGTCACCAAGGATGGCCAGATCGCCGGACCCAAGGTGCTCGAGCACATGGTCGATACGGTGCTCGCCTTCGAGGGCGAGCGC
>CAXMQD010000201.1:0-1906 GCA_964194965.1 uncultured Acidimicrobiia bacterium
GGTCTACGCCCACGGCTGGTGGACCAACGAGGGCGAGAAAATCTCCAAGTCGCTGGGCAACGTCATCGATCCCAACGAGCTGGTCGCCAAATACGGCCTCGATCAGGTGCGGTATTTCCTCTTGCGCGAGGTGCCGTTCGGTAACGACGGCGACTTCTCGCACCGGGCCATGATCGGGCGCATGACCAACGATCTGGCCAACGACTTTGGCAACCTGGCCCAGCGTTCGCTGTCCATGATTGCTAAGAATTGCGATGGCCAGCTGCCCGATCCCGGCGCGCCCACGGTGGCGGACCGGGCGCTGCTGGACCTTGCCGAGGGGCTCTTGGATCGGTTGCGCGGCGCTTACCGGGTCCAGGCCTTCAACAAGGCGCTGGAGGCGACCTGGGAGGTCATCGGCGCCGCCAACCGCTATATCGACGAGCAGGCGCCCTGGGCCCTGCGCAAAACCGACCCCGCGCGCATGGGCGCAGTGCTCTACACCGTGGCCGAGACCGTACGGCGGCTGGCAATCCTGAGCCAACCGGTCATGCCGGATTCCATGGGTAGCATGCTGGATCAACTGGGGGTGCCCGAGGACGCCCGCGGCTTCACGGCGCTTGCTGCCCCGCTCGCGCCAGGCACCCGATTTCCCAAGCCCCAAGGTTTATTTCCACGCTATGCAGAGCCGAATGAGGGTACAAATTGAGGATTCGCCGGGCCCGCGCCCGACGACTCGGCCTAACATTAGCTGTTGCGAAACGGCGCCAAGGTCGTCATATCACTAACAGAATGTTAAGACCTACCCGATAGTTTTCAGGGAACTGGAAAGGCCATGGACCTTTTCCGGACGTTTCAACGAAACCGCGCGGGTACCGAAACCATGACTCCCGAAGAGACTCAATCCCTCATGTGCGAGCGGCCGCCGACGCCGCGATCGATTCGCGCGACCGGCATCGAGCTGAACATTTTGATCGGCCTGGTGGTCAAGACCATGTACGTGCGTGGTCTGGAAACCTCGTCCCAGCTCGCCGAGGCGCTCAAGCTCAATACGGCGATCATCAACAGCTTGATGGACGAGATCAAGGATCGGGCTCTGATCGAGAACCTGGGCCTGGCCGGCGACAGCCAGCATTCCGAGTTTCGTTTCAATCTACTTTCCAAGGGCCGCGAATGGGCGATCGAGGCGCTTGGCCTGTCGCAGTACATCGGACCGGTGCCGGTGACCCTGGACGACTACATCGCTCAGATCCAACGCCAGCGCATCAACCTCGAGGCTATCGACCGCGACAGCCTGATCGAGGGATTGGGGGGCCTGGTGGTCCCGGACAAGCTGATCCGGCGCTTGGGCCCGGCAATCAACTCCGAGCGTTCGATGCTGCTCTACGGCCCGCCAGGTAATGGCAAGACCACCATCGCCGAGGTGATCGGCGACATATTCAAGATGATCATCCACGTGCCGTACTGCCTCGACGTGGACGGCACGATCGTCAAGATGTTCGACACCACGCTGCACAAGGCGGTCGACGACGTAACCCATCCCGAGCAAACCCTGGCGAAGTCATCTGGCCTGCGCATCGACACCGTCGATCGGCGCTGGGTCGCCTGCAAACGCCCGGTGATCATGACCGGTGGCGAGCTGACCCTGGAGATGCTCGATCTCAGCTTCAACCCTTACGCGCGCTATTACGAAGCGCCGCTGCACGTCAAGGCGATCGGCGGCACCTTCATCGTCGACGACCTGGGCCGCCAGCTGGTGCGGCCGGAGGATTTGCTCAATCGCTGGATCACGCCGATGGAAAAACGCATCGACTTCCTGACGCTCAACACCGGCAAAACCTTCTCCGTCCCCTTCGACGAACTGCTGGTGTTCTCCACCAATCTAATGCCCGAGGACATCATGGACCCGGCCTTCCTGCGCCGGATT
>CAXMQD010000202.1:0-5025 GCA_964194965.1 uncultured Acidimicrobiia bacterium
ACACCGTGGCGGCGGTGGCGGAAATCCCCCAGGTGATGGAGCTGAACATCGGTCATTTCCTGGTCGGCGAGGCGATCTTCTGCGGCCTGGACGCCTCGATCAAGCGCATGCGCAGCCTGATGGACCAGGCGCGGGCCGAGGCCGGCGGCGCGCGCAGCGCCTGACCGGAGAGACGCCATGATCCTCGGCCTGGGCAACGACCTGATCGATATCCGGCGCATCGAGAAGACGCTGGAGCGCTTCGGCGAGCGTTTCACCACGCGGGTCTTCACCGAGATAGAGCAGCGCAAGTCCGACCGCCGCGCGGCCCGGGCCGCCAGCTATGCCAAGCGCTTCGCCGCCAAGGAGGCCTGCGCCAAGGCGCTCGGCACCGGTGTGCCCCGGCGCGGCGTCCACTGGCGCGATTTGGGCGTGGTCAACCTGCCGAGCGGCAAGCCGACCATGGCGTTGACCCGGGGGGCCGCGGCGCGCCTGAAAGAAATTACACCCAAAGGCATGATCGCCCAGA
This sequence comes from uncultured Acidimicrobiia bacterium, assembly GCA_964194965.1. Lineage (GTDB taxonomy): Bacteria > Pseudomonadota > Alphaproteobacteria > Kiloniellales > J153 > JACZVL01. Next base: position 509 of record CAXMQD010000202.1, read on the forward strand.
TTGACGTGACCATCACGGACGACTATCCCTTGGCCCAAGCGATCGTGATCATTTCGGCGCTGCCGAACGAACCGGCGTGAGGCCGGGCCGGGGACGCGCGTGCGCGCCGTGGCGGTCGCCGTTTGGGGTTCTGAGTTTCTCAGCGTTATCTTCCGAAAATTAAACAAAACAATTTAGTTAGGTGGATATTTTAATGTCACAAAAGAAACCGGGTCTGATCGGCGAGACCCTGCGTACGGTGATCTTCGCGGTCGCCATCGCATTTTTCATCCGGGTCTTCGCTTACGAGCCGTTCAACATTCCCTCGGGCTCGATGAAACCGACGCTCTTGGTCGGCGACTATCTTTTCGTCTCCAAGTTCTCCTACGGTTACAGCCGCTATTCCCTGCCTTTGGGCCTGCCGCTAATCGGCGACCGGATCTTTGCCGACCCGCCGGAACGCGGCGACGTCGCGGTGTTCAAGCTGCCGAAAGACAATGCGACCGACTACATCAAGCGGGTCATCGGATTGCCGGGCGACCGCATCCAGGTCCGTGGCGGCATTCTCCACATCAACGGCAAGGAGGTCCCCCGCCGCCTGCTGGGCACGGTCAAGGCGGCCGGTAGCGGCGGCTACTTTGGGCAGTCTGTCGAATATGTCGAGACTTTGCCCAACGGCGTCGAGCACCGCATCTGGGAGCGAAGCGACAACGACACTCTCGATAATACACCGGTCTACGAGGTCCCGCCCGGGCACTACTTCATGATGGGCGACAACCGGGACAGAAGCCAGGACAGCCGGGTCGTCTCCGAGGTCGGCTTCGTGCCGTTCCAGAATTTGGTCGGGCGTGCCGAGTTTCTGTTCTTCTCCCATGACGAAACCGCCAGCCTGTTCAAACCCTGGACTTGGCCGACCGCGATCCGTTTTCGCCGGATCTTCAATGGCGTCGGATAACCGACTTGGCCCAACGGCTGGCCCAACGGCTGGCCCCGCGCCTGGCCCCGCGGCAGGCCCCGCGGCTGGCCCGACGGCCGACCCGGCGGCGCTGGCCGATCGGCTTGGTCACGGATTCGCCCAGCCCGAGCTTCTGGTTCGGGCGCTTACCCATCCGAGCGCGGCGAACCGCCGGGGCGCCATCGACGATAGCTACGAACGACTGGAGTTTCTCGGCGACCGGGTGGTCGGCCTGATCGTCGCCGATCTGCTGCTGGCGCGGTTCCCCGAGGAACCGGAGGGCGCGCTCGCCTTGCGCCACGCCGAATTGGTACGGCGCGAAACCCTCGCCGAGGTCGCCAACGAGATCGGGCTCGAGGACCACCTGCGCCTGGCCAAGGGCGAGGAGGCGGCGGGCGAACGTCGCAACCCGGCGCTACTGGCCAACGCCTGCGAGGCGGTGATCGGCGCGCTCTACCTGGACGGTGGCCTGGCGGCGGCGCAGCGCCTCGTGGAGCCGCTGTGGCAGCCGCGCTTGGAGGCCGACGCGCACCCGCCCCAGGACGCCAAGACCGCGCTCCAGGAATGGGCCCAAGGGCGCGCCCTGGGCCTGCCGAAATACCGCGAAGTCGGGCGCGAGGGTCCGGCCCACGAGCCGCATTTCACTATCGAGGTTGCGGTCGAGGGCCAGGAGCCGGCGCGCGGGGAGGGCCGTTCCAAGCGCCTCGCCGAGCAGGCCGCCGCGACCCGCCTGCTCGCAACCGTGCGGGGAGGTTAGCCGGGCATGGCCGAGGAAACTGGCCCCGAGACCGGGCGCCCCGAGACTGGGCGCCCCGAGACTGGGAGCCCCGACGCGGCGGACTCGAAAGCTGCGCCACGCTGTGGCTTCGTGGCCTTGGTGGGGGCGCCGAACGCGGGCAAGTCGACCCTGCTCAATGCCCTGGTCGGCGCCAAGGTTTCGATCGTCACCCACAAAGTCCAGACCACCCGCAGCCGCATCCGCGCGATCGCCGCCGAAGGCGCGAGCCAGATCGTCTTCGTCGACACGCCCGGCATCTTCGCGCCCAAGCGGCGCCTCGAGCGGGCCATGGTCTCCGCCGCCTGGACCGGGGCCAAGGACGCCGACGAGGTGGTGCTGCTCTACGATGCCGCCCGCCGCGGCATCGATCCGGATACCCGGTTGATCGTGGACGGGCTCAAGGCGCGTGGCCGCCAGGCGGTCCTGGCGCTCAACAAGATCGACCTGGTCGCGCGCGACTCGCTGCTCGATACCGCCACCCGCTTCGAGGCCGAGGGCGTGTTCTCCAAGGTGTTCATGGTCTCCGCCACCACCGGGGACGGCGTCGCCGACCTGCGCCGCCATCTGGCCGCGGGTTTGCCCGAGGGCCCCTGGCTCTATCCCGCGGACCAGCTTTCGGACCTGCCCGAGCGCCTGCTCGCCGCCGAGGTGACGCGCGAGAAGCTGTTCCTGAATTTGCACCAGGAGCTGCCCTACGCGCTCACCGTGGAGACCGAGGACTGGAAGGACTTCAAGGACGGCAGCGCGCGCATCGAGCAGGTCATCACCGTCGGCCGCGCCTCCCACAAGGGTATTTGTTTAGGCAAGGGCGGCCGCACCATCAAGCTGGTGCGCGAGGCGGCCCAGCGCGACCTCGAGGAATTCCTCGGTCGCAAGGTCCACCTGTTCCTGTTCGTCAAGGTCCGCGAAAACTGGCTAGAAGACCCCGCCCGCTACCGCGCCATGGGCCTCGATTTCGACGTGTGAGGGCGGGGGGGGGCGGCTTTACGTTTTGAAAACACCAGACGAACCCGAATGTCGGCTTATTGAGCGAAGCCGGTCATCGCTCTGGTGCGGTCATCAAGTCCAGGTTTAGCCAAGAGCTGCCATTTGCCAATCGGCAGGGGCGCCGCAGGCAAAGTCAATTCTGGCGCTAGGGCTGCACGACAGCAATGTCCTCCTGTTCGCCGGCACCACGAAGGACGCGAAGTTCGATTGCCTCTCCTGATTGATGCCCGCTCACTATGCCCTGGAGTGTGAAATGACTGTCGAGCATCTGGCTATCGGCTGCCACGACAACATCTCCATGGCATAACCCGGCTTCGGCTGCGGCACTGCCACTTCTGGGCGAATGGACGAAAACGACACGATTTAACGCATGTGTTGCGTCGATCGGTTGGCCTCGCCACGGGCCATGTTTCGTCCGACTGACCGAACCGATTGGCCGGTGAATTCTGCCGTCTCCTCATCAAACTCTGCCTGATCTTTATCAGCATTCTGTGACGGGGCAGGTTTCGTTTTGGCCAACTTGGCCAATTCAACCCTCTGCCTCACCAACTCCGCCCGCTTGGCCTCCTGCCGAACAATTACCCTTAAATAAATGGACTTGTTAACATAAGTTAAAGTCTATTAATGTTTATAATTAATATCTATAGTTAATTATTAATAGTTATTATTTGCATATTTAGTTAATACGTTGCTATTCTAGGAAAGTAACGGGCGCAGAAGTGCCCTTCGAGCGGAGACAAGATATGGCAGCGCATCTCTCTATCGGACCGACACTATCCGCTTCTCTGGTGGCTCTTCTCGGCCTGGCCCTAGTGGCCGGGGCCGCCCACTTCCTGAACCGCCCTGGCTCGGAAGTCCAGACGGTGCCCGGACCCAAGTCCATGGCCACCGCGCCCCAGAGTCTGGTCGAGCCAAGTTCACCGCCCAAGAAAGTGGTGCCAATCCCGACGCGGGCGCCGCGCGCCAACCGCAAGGCCTACGACGCGGATAATGCGGCTAGAAACGGCGCCAACGCCGCGCCCGGCCTGCTCGGCATCGCAGCCCAAACCTACCGCACACAGGGCGGGGCCGGTGTGGCGGAAAATAAGATTTACTCGCTGGCAGATGCCATGCACGACGCGGTCTGGCGCAAGAACACCTCGGCCAAGCTAATGATCCTGATGTCCCAGCGCCGTCCGCTCTGCGCGACCGACGCCGAAAACTCGGCAACCTCCACGCCCTCGATAGGGCTCAGAACCACCTGTTAGATTGACAGTCGTCTATTTCTGGAACCAGGCGTGCGCTACATTCTGCTTTTCACGATATTGATCTCCGTCTGGACCGGAGCCGTGCCTGCGGACATGGACGCAGGCATCGAGGCCTATGAGCGCGGCGATTACGGCGTTGCCCGGGCGGCCTGGGCGCCCCTGGCCTCGGCCGGCGATCCCATGGCCCAGTACTTCCTCGGCCATCTCTACGCCAAGGGCCAAGGCATCGCCCGTGACCATGGCAAGGCCCTGGTTTTGTTCCGCGCCTCCGCCAGCCAGGGCGAACCCTACGGCCAGTTCGCGCTCGGCTACGTCTACGAGCACGGCCAGGGGATCGAGTCGAATGCGGGCGAGGCCGCGCGCTGGTATCGCTCGGCGGCGGAGCAGGGCATCCTGCCCGCTCAGAACAACCTCGCCCTGATGTACGAACAGGGCCGGGGCGTGGCACGGAACTACGTCCAGGCCTACTATTGGTATGTGCGCGGCGCCCGCAGTTCCGGGCTCAACCCCACCAAGGCCGCCGCCAATCTGGAGCATCTGATCGGCAAAATGACCCCGGCCGAGATCGCCG
>CAXMQD010000203.1:0-10368 GCA_964194965.1 uncultured Acidimicrobiia bacterium
TCTAGCTTTTTTATTAGCACGACGCCTAAGTACAAGAGGAAAAGAATATAGTAGAAATATCTTCTGTTCGTTTGCGTGGCATCTATAGGTGCCACTCTTCGATAGGGTCATATGAGAAATTCAATTGAACTAGCCAAGCCATGCCCCACTCGATCGCGAGGATCGATGCCAGCGGCCCAGCGACCTTGGCCGCCAAGAGGCGACATGCTATCCACCAACGCATTGGGTTGAACGATGTGCCGTATACAATTAACGGAGATTTCCCGTAACGGAGATTTCCCGGATAACGTCTCTTTCTTCTTGACTAGAATGGTAGCATGACAGGCTGTAGAGGCCAACAATGGCCAGCGCACAACTTCCCAAGGTCAATTTCGGCCCAATTCTCCATGACAACCGGTTCGACACACATGCATGAGAGTCTCAGATGAACCCGCCCAATAACCTACGCGACTGTTACCGCCCACCAGCCCTGGAAGCTATCGTTCCGATGGATCCAAGGCCAGTCATGCACTAACATTCAAACTGGACCACTCAATGGGGGCCGACTACAGTGAAGCCATTTCGAGCGCTAATTCGATTACTAACTGGTACAAAACTACCACGAGATGCCTTGCTTGACCTGCTTCCCAAGCACTCGATTGGGGCGGAGATAGGTGTTCACCACGGTGACTTCTCAAAGAAAATCCTGGATATTGTGAAGCCGAAAAAATTGTTCCTTGTTGATCCTTGGGCTTATGAAGAAGATGAAAAATACAAGCGTACTTTTTATGGCGGTGAAATAGGCCAAGATCAAGCACACATGGATGATCGCTATCGAGCTGTTTTGAGTCGATTCTCTAAGAATATCGATGCCGGCCAGGTTAGTGTAATTCGTGAGACTGCTGAGCGAGCCTTCCAGGAAATGGACGACGGTTCGCTTGATTGGGTTTATATAGACGGGAACCACGCATATGAATTTGTAAAGAAGGACTTAGAGCTATCATTTATGGCAGTACGACCCAGTGGCATTATTTCAGGGGATGATTACTCGTCGGGTGGTTGGTGGATGGATGATGTCAAACGAGCTGTTGAAGAGTTTGTAAGAGATAAGAAATTGCAGACTGTAAAAAATAATAGACAACCAATTTTTATTAATTAAGTCGGACATTTGAGGGACATTAGCATTGTTATGGAGAGACCGTCCGGCCAACCCAACCTACTCGCGTGAGCAAAGCGGCTGTTACGCTCAATGCTGAGCGTAAGTCGACGGCATGGGTTCATCCAGCTTTGTGATCTTGTGATCGGCGATGCGGCCAACAACGTTGGTGAGCCAGGCTTGCGGATCGACGTCGCCGAGCTTTGCTGTTTCGATCCGGGTAGGCGCGCCGCCTGAGTGCTGAGATCTGAGTCGAAGAAGACCAATCGGAGGACCCCACCGAGGTCTGCGAGAGGGACGCAAAGAGATGGCGCAACAGTCTGCTGGCGGATTCGTGATCTGGTGACCCAAAAGGCCGCAACCGGCCGGTCCGCTAGTGAGAACGAGTGCGCGCTAATACCGATCATGGCCCGGAGCAAAGAGGCTCCACGACGAGGCCGGATACATTGACGCAAGACCACTTGCCCATCACCAAAAGCCCCCCTCGCAACGCACGGTCGGTCCCTACATGTGGGTCATAACCGGAAGTCGGCGACGACCACGGGAATGGCTGTTTTCGGGGCCAAAGCGGAAGAAATCATCGCGAAAGCCGACATCGGCACAGGGATGTCTGGACTTGGGGCAAAGCAGACGTGCCGCGAAGGTGGCACTGACGGCAAGGGATAGCCGCTTCCAGACTTACCGCCATCAATTCGTCTCGCTTGGATTCGCGGCGCATCCGACGCTAAACTCCCATCATGCCCAACCACGCAAGGTCGGGAACGCCGGACGGTCACCCAAATACTGGGAGGTAATAGAAAGCCATGCGGGATCGCACGCCTAGCGCCAAGGCAGGACGAAAAAACGTCCGCCGGAAAGCGCGAGAGCCCGACGTGCGATTGCGGCACGCGCTCAAGCTGCACCAGGCGGGGCGCCTCCAAGAGGCGATCAAAGCCTATCGCCGGATTCTGGCCGTGGACCCGGGGTCGGTCCAGGCCCGGACCTATTGTGGCGCCGCGCTGCTGGATCGGCAGCGCACGGACGAGGCGGCTCAAATTCTGCAGATGGCGGTATCGATGGACCCGAATAACGTGGACGCGCTTTGTTACCTCGGCAACGCGCAACAGGAAACCGGCAAGCTCGAAGCCGCCGAGAAAAATTACCGCCGGGCGCTCGCCATTCGGCCCAATTTCGCCCGGGCTCATAACAATCTCGGTGTCCTCTTGAACAAGTTAGGGCGCAAAGACGACGCGGCCGCTTGCTTCCGCCAAGCGGCCGAAATCGAGCCGCGCTACGCGCAGGCTTACAATAATTTATCTGAAGTTCTATTGGAACTGGGTGAACCCGACAAAGCCATTGCAGCCGCGCGCCGGGCGATCGAGATCGATCCGCGCTATGCCGAAGCCGCCAACTCGTACGGTGCGGCGCTCAGGATTGCAGGCCGCATAGACGAAGCGATTGCCGCCTACCAGCGCGCCCTCAGTCTGCGCCCCAGATTTCTCTTTGCCCTAAACAACCTAGCGGTCGCGCTCATCATCGCCGGCCGACCCGGCGAAGCCCTGGAGGCAAGCGAACGCGCCCTGGAGATCGATCCCGGCAGCGTTAGCGCCCTCGCGTCAAAAGCCGTGGCACTATCGGAACTGGGCAATCGTGAAGCCTTGGAGGTTCTGGTCGATTTCGACCGTCATATTCACACGCGTGTGGTCGACCCGGGCGAGGGGTTCGCCGACTTGGCTGAATTCAATAGCGCCCTGGCGGGACACGTTTGTAGCCACCCCACGCTGGTCTACGAGAAACCTCACACCTCGACCCGCAAGGGCCGGCACACAGGCGATCTACTGCGCGAGCCCAAGGGACCGATCGCGACATTGGAAATTCTCATTCACAACGCTGTCGAGGACTATCTGCGTGCACTGCCGGCGGGTTCCAAGCATCCCATTGCGGCGGCGGCACCTAAAAATTGGCAGCTAAGCGTGTGGTCGGTCGTTCTGGAAGGGGCTGGGCATCAAATTCCACACATTCACGAATCCGGGTGGCTGAGTGGCGTGTATTACGCCAAGGTCCCGGAGGCCGTCAGCACATCGCCGGATAAGGCCGCCGGATGGATCGAGTTCGGCAGACCCCTGGACCTCTACGGGGCCAAGCCACCACCCGAGGTCAGACTGATTCAACCTCGTGAGGGTCTGATGGTCTTGTTCCCATCCTACTTCTTTCACGGCACGATCCCAACGGGATGCCAAGATACGCGCGTGAGCATCGCGTTCGACGTTATCGATAAAGATCGCTTTGACCCATTCGGAGCACTCAAAGTCCGATAGACACTCATTCCGCGCGATAATGTATTCTAGGCGATCAACGAGCGGACAGAGGTCAACCGCAAATAACGGGCGACCCGGTCGAACGGCTCGATGATCGAAACATGGAGCGTGTCAGCGGTGCTCCCTATCACCCCCTGACCCAGAGCAAGATCGAAACGAATGTCCGAACCTGGGTTCATTCCAGACGTGCCCCGGAGGCGGCTCTGACGGTAAGTTATAGCCATACCCGGACATTTGGTTGCCTTCCGAGCAGCATGGATTATGTCGGACATTGTCGCTAGTCTCCTCATTGAAGGAGAGAAGGTGTGGAACGGAGGCTTGCTGCCATTCTTGCCGCTGACGTGGTCGGCTACACTCGCCTTATGGGTAGGGACGAGGCCGGCACACTTCAGCGCCTCACGGCCTTGCGTGAGGAGATTCTGGAACCGCTCATCGCTGAACATACGGGACGCGTTGTCAAACTCATGGGCGATGGTCTACTGGTCGAGTTTGCTAGCCTCGTCGACGCCGTTGGCTGCGCCGTTGCGTGGCAGACGGCCCTGGAAGAACACGAAACGGAGCAGCCTGAGGACGACCGCTTGGTTTTCCGGATTGGCATCAACTTGGGCGACGTGCTCGTCGAGGGTGGGGATATCCACGGTGACGGGGTCAACATCGCTGCACGCCTGGAAGGTTTGGCCGAGCCAGGCGGCATTTGCCTTTCGGGTGATGCCTACCGCCAGGTGCGTGGCAAGATCCAGGTGGGGTTTGTGGACCTGGGCGACCACGACCTCAAGAACGTCGCCGAACCAGTCAGGATCTACCGCATCGCTGGCCATGAAGCTGCGGCTGTACCGGCGAAAGCGCTCTTGGCGCTACCCGACAAACCGTCAATCGCCGTGCTGCCATTCACTAACATGTCTGGCGACCCTGAGCAGGAGTACTTCTCCGACGGCATCAGCGAGGACATCATCACCGAGCTGTCACGTTTTCGTTCGCTGTTTGTCATCGCACGCAATTCGTCGTTCCACTACAAGGGTCAATCACCGAAGGTTCAGCAGATCGGGCAAGAGCTTGGTGTGCAGTACGTCGTCGAGGGCAGCGTGCGCAAAGCGGCCAACCGGGTGCGCGTCACCGCCCAGCTCGTCGAGGCGAGGAGCGGCAACCACCTCTGGGCCGAGAGGTACGACCGCGACCTCGAGGACATATTCGCCGTCCAGGACGAACTCGTGCGGACGATTGTCTCGACTGTAGGTGGTCGCATCGATGTTGCAGGCAAGGCGCGCGCCGTCCGCCTAAACGACACAAGCTTACGCGCCTACGATCTCTATCTGCGCGCCGGAGCTGCACAGGATCGCAACACCAGGGAAGACTACCGACTGGCTCGGCAATACCTCGAACGTGCGGCCGCACTCGACCCCACCTTGGTGCAGGCCCACCACAATCTGTCGCTTGTCCATTACATGGAATGGATGGCCTACTGGGTCGACGACCGCGATAGGGCCATTGCTAATTCAATGAATGCCGCAAAAACGGCAGCCGCTCTCGATCCCGCTGATAGCTCAATACATTCGCAATTGGGTATGCTTCACATGAAACGCCGGGAGTTCGACGAAGCCGGACAGCATTTCGACAAGGCAATACATCTCAATCCGAACGACTCTCGGGCACAAGCCCTCTACGGCTTCTATCTGACCGCAATTGGCGAGCCGGACCAGGGGATCGAACAGTTCGATCAAGCAATGAGACTCAACCCGCTTGCACCTAGCTGGTTCCACTGGCTTAGAGGGATCGCCTACTTCACATCGGGCCGTTACAAAGACGCAATTATGGATTTAAGGTCGATCAAATCACCGATCAACGAGGTCCGTGGCTGGCTCGCCGCAAGTTATGCCCAGGCGGGGCGGCTGGAGGAGGCGCGCGCCATGCTTGAGGAGTTCTTGCACATCGCTGAACAAGAGATGGCCGTGTTCCCCGGGCGAAAGCTGAGAGCGTGGGAAGCCTATTGGCACGGGGCCACGGAGTACAAGAACGAAGCCCACTTCGAACATCTCTACGACGGCCTGCGTAGGGCAGGACTGCCGGAGTAAGGCAGAGCAATCTTACCGACTCTGACGTCCGAAGAGGGTCATTTTTTCCCGTATACCGGGGCCGTCAGCTACGTCCGAACTTGAGGGCATACCGGAAGAAATCAGTTCGAATCCGGACACCGTAGCAAGAAGGCCCGAAGCTGAACGCTAGGCGGGCGTGGATCGGACATCACCGGTACGGCGAGAAGCGACTGAATCCTGATATTCGCGATACCGGTGGCGGACGCCATCCACGGCGTCGAAATCAATCAAGCGGCTCGGGCATGTGAGATTGGTCGTTGACTCCACGGCCCCGACCGAGGATGAGTGTGCCGCGATTTCGAATCATGCCGGTCAGGGGAGAAAAACTATGCGGTTTGGTCTGTGGTCACTTGTCATGGCGCTCGGCCTGTTCGGAGCCGATGCGTCGGCTGCCACGCTCGATCGGATAAAAGAGAACGGGGTCGTAAGAATCGCCTACCGAGTCGATGCCGCCCCCTATTCCTACAAGAGCGCCATTGGCGAGCCGAGCGGCTATACGGTCGACCTGTGCCGCGCGGTAACGGCAAGTCTGAAAGGCCAGCTTGGTCTCCAGAAACTTTCGATCGAATACGTGCAGGTGACCGCCGAGAACCGGTTCGAGACGATCCAAAATGGGCGCGCCGATATGCTGTGCGGCGCGACCACCGCCACCCTGTCCCGCAGGGCGCTGATCGACTTCTCGCTTCCGGTCTTCGTCGACGGGGCAAGTGTGATGTTCCGAGCCACCGGGCCGAGGAATTTCGAAGATCTGGCCGGTCACAATATAGGCGTTCGGGCGGGGACGACCACCGAAACGGCCTTGGGAATTACGCTCGAAGACTTAGCTCTCAACGCCCAGGTCGTTGCCGTGTCCGACCATGATGATGGATTGCGAAAGCTGGAAGCGAACGAGATATCGGCTTACTTCGCCGATCAGGCAATCCTAATTTTTCTTTTGAACAAGAGCGAGTCGCCGAAGGAACTGCGCGTCTCGAAGCGCTTCTTTACCTACGAGCCCTATGCCGTCGGCCTCGCGCTTGGCGACGGCGCTTTTCGCTTGGCGGTCGATCGGGCGCTCAGCCGTATCTATCGAGCCGGCGCCATCAAACCGATCTTCACCAAGAACTTTGGCACCGGCACGCCCAGCACGATGCTCAAAGCGCTGTACCTGATTAGCGCCCTGCCCGAATAATCCGGCTAGAACGAGCTTTGCACCTGATCGGTGGCATCGACGCACGCCGCGATCCACCGAATGCGGCCGAAGCGGAAGACCACTATCCGCGCGCGCTCGAACTCACCGAGGAACTCGGCATGCGCCCCCTCGCCGCCCATTGCCACCTCGGACTCGGCCGGTTTTACCGGCACAGCGGCGAACCCGGAAAATCCGGCACGCACATCGAAACGGCGACGGCGATGTCCCGCGACATGAATATGAAACTCTGGCTCGATCGGACCTAAGCCGGATTTCGATATAGTTATGCGGGATCGTCCGGCCCGGCCTGGGCTTCGAGGTAATTGGCGCCAAGCATACGGTAATGATCGGCGATCCAAACCGCCTCGGCGATCTCGGCCTCGCTCATATCGCGCCAATAGCGCGCCGGCATGCCGGCCCAGAGCTGGCCCGAGGGCACGGTCTTGCCGGGCGTGACCACGGCGCCGGCAGCGATCATGGCCCGGGGCTCCACCACGGCGCGGTCAAGGATCACCGAGCGCATGCCGATGAAGGCGCCGTCGCCCACGGTGCAGGCGTGAATCAACACCATGTGGCCGACCACCACGTCGTCGCCGATGTGGGTCGGCTCGCCGCCGCCGGTCTCGCGGTAGTCGCCATTGCGGTCGTTGTTGCAGTGGACGATGGTGCCGTCCTGCAGGTTGGTGTTGCGCCCGACCCGGATACGGTTGACGTCGCCACGCAGCACGCAACCGTACCAGATCGACGAACCGGCGCCGATCTCGACGTCGCCGATCACCACCGCGGTCTCGGCGATGAAAACGTCCTCCGCGATCTTCGGGCTCACGCCCCGGTGCGGCAGGATCAATCCGGCCATGGTCTCTCTCCCTATAGGTTCAGGCGGCGGCCGGCGCCGAGTTAATACCAAGGACCGCTGATAATGGCCCATAGAGATCGCGCGGGCGATCCGTCGGCCAAGGGGGCGGGCAGGAGGGGAGCCGCGGGCGATGTGGGTCATCGGCAAGGCTTCCCGACGCACTCCGGCGGTTCGCCCGCGCGACCGGAGGCGGCTTCCCAAGGCTTTCGGGCGGCGTCCCACGCGGCTTGCGGTGTCGGACACCGCCGCGCCACGCGCTCCTGGCCGAAAACCTCGGGAAACCGTCTCTATGGGTCATTATCAGCGCTCCTTGGTATAAGTCCGCTATCCTCGGCCAAGCCGAGCATCAGGTTCATGTTCTGCACCGCCTGACCCGAGGCCCCCTTGCCCAGATTGTCGAGCAACGCCACCAGCACTGCGTGCCCCTCCGCCTCGTTGGCGAAGACGTGCAGGCGCACCAGATTGGTGCCGTTGAGGCCCTCCGGATCCAGATGGCTCGTGGCCTGGGTCTCCTCGAAGGGCGCCACCTCGACGAAACGCCGGCCCGCGTAGTGGGCGACGAGGGCGGCGTGGAGTTCGGCGGCCCGGGGCCGGCCGGGCAAATCACTCAAGTGGAGCGGGATCTGGACGATCATGCCCTGGCGGAAGCGCCCGACGCTGGGCACGAACAGCGGCCGCTGGGCGAGCCCGCTGCGCCGGTGAATTTCCGGCACGTGTTTGTGGGCGAGGCCGAGCGCATAGACTCGGAACGGTGCGGCGATGGCCTCCGGGTTGTCCGGATCTTCAAACCGTTCGATCAACTTGCGGCCGCCGCCGCTGTAGCCCGAAACCGCGTTGATCGAGATCGCCGTCTCGGCCGGCACCAGGCCGGCCGCGATCACCGGGTGGAGCAGCGCCACCGAGGCCAGCGCGTAGCAGCCTGGGTTGGTGACCCGCTTGGCGGCGGCGATGCGCTTCGATTGGTCGGCGTCGAATTCCGGGAGCCCGTAGACCCAGTCTGGATCGGTCCGGTGCGCGGTGCTGGCATCGATCAGGCGCGCTCGCGGGTTCTCGACCATGGCCGCGGCCTCGCGCGCCGCGTCGTCAGGCAGGCAAAGCACCGCGAGATCGGCGGCGTTGAGCATCTCGGCGCGCGCCGCGGGGTCCTTGCGCGCGTGTTCCGGCAGATGCAAGAGCTCAATATCGGCGCGCCGTTCCAGGCGTTTGCGGATCTGCAGACCAGTAGTACCGACCTCGCCATCGATGAAGACCTTCGCCGCATTGGCGCCCGCTCTGGATTCTCTCACGGTCATCGTCTTATTCCCTTGCCGGCCCCGCCCTGATCGGGGTCCGCCCCTTTTGCTCCGACGTTAGCGCGCCGAACGCGGGCGTCAATTGAAAACACGCACACAAAAAGGGCGCCCGCTCCGGGACGCCCTTGATGTCGGGATATCCGTTGCGGGATTAGCGTTTCGAGAACTGGTAACTACGTCGCGCCTTGCGCTTGCCGTACTTCTTGCGCTCGACCACGCGCGAGTCGCGCACCAGGAAACCGCCATTCTTGAGCACCGGCCGAAGCTCCGGCTCGAACAGCGTCAGCGCCTTGGAGATGCCATGGCGTACGGCACCGGCCTGGCCCGAAAGCCCGCCGCCCGCGACCGTGCAAACCACGTCCAATTGGTCCTTGCGATCCGCGGCCTCGAAGGGTTGGTTGATCATCATGCGCAACACCGGGCGCACAAAATACTGCTCGAGATCGCGGCCGTTGACCGTGATCTTACCGCTGCCCGGCTTGACCCAGACGCGGGCGACCGCGTCCTTGCGCTTGCCGGTGGCGTAGGAGCGGCCCTGGGCGTCGCGCCGGGGCTCCGGCATCTCGACGGCGGCGGCCTCGGGGGCGCTGGCGGTCACGCCGGCGGCATCTCCGAGATCGGCGAGATCGGTCAGGGTCTGGGATTCCTCGGCCATGATCTCAGGCGCTCCTCTTGTTTTTCGGATTTCGGGCCGCGAGGTCCAGGACCACCGGATTCTGTGCTTCCTGCTGGTGCTCGGCGCCGGCATAGACACGGAGGTTCTTCATTTGGCGCCGACCCAGCGGCCCGCCCGGGATCATGCGCTCGATCGCCTTATGGACGACCCGCTCCGGGTGTTTGCCCTCGAGGATCTCTCCGGCCCGGCGCTCCTTGATGCCACCGGGATAACCGGTGTGCCGGTAGTAAATCTTGTCTTTGAGCTTCTTGCCGGTCAGGTGGATCTTGCCTGCGTTGACCACCACGACGTTGTCGCCGCAGTCCATGTGCGGGGTGTAGCTGGGCTTGTGCTTGCCGCGCAGGATCAACGCGACCTGGCTCGCCAGGCGGCCCAATACGATGCCGTCGGCATCGATCAGGATCCACTTTTTGTCGATATCCGCCGGCCGTGCGGAGAACGTCTTCATCACTAAAGTACCCACCAACTAGGGAATGGAGCGAGGGCCCCAGGAAACACCTGGGATCCCTCGAGAGTGGCGTTTTCTACGGCACGGGATGTGACCTGTCAACGCCTGATCTGTGTGTTTTTTGAATTACTTAGCAATGCGGTATTATAATACCATAAAGATAACTGTTTGGTATTCCGCGCTATTCTAGGATCGTCAATGACTTAACCCCCATTACGCTCCGGCGGGATCGAATAGGTGGCGGTAACGTGGGCGACTGGACCGTCCGCCTCCTCGCCCTCGCTGAACAACGAGACCTCGCCGTAGGCCAGGCGCTTGCCGAGCTTGAGCAGGCGGCAGTCGGCGATCACCGCGCCCGGCTTGGGTCGGCGCAGGAAGTTGCAATTGAGGCTGGTGGTGACCG
>CAXMQD010000204.1:0-1530 GCA_964194965.1 uncultured Acidimicrobiia bacterium
CGATTGCATATTTCGATGTATTGCTGGAGGCCGATCGACCCTTCACGCACCCGGTGCCCAACGGACACACTGCGCTGTTATACGTTTATGACGGCGAGGTCGGGGCAATTGATGGCGTTTCACCCAGAGTATCGGCTGGCACATTGGCGCTCCTTTCCCGCGAGGGCGATGTGAGCGTCGCGGCAGGGCCGGATGGTGGCAAATTTCTGTTGTTGACGGGTGAGCATCTGTGTTTGAAGTCAAGCATGATTTGGCGATTGTGGGGACCACAATCGGTTTTCCGTGAGCAGGGTATTGGCGAGGACGACGAGCTTTCGCATCACGGCGATCAGCGCGACTTTGGGTTTTTTGCCGTTTTCGCGCAGTCGGTTGTAGAACACCGCGAGGTCGGGATTATGGCGTGCGGCGGAAAGCGCGGCCCAGTAGAGGGCGCGGCGGGGGTGGGCGCGGCCGCCCTTGATGCGGCGTTGACCTGCGGTGGCGCCGCTATCGTCGGCGAACGGCGCGAGGCCGGCCAGGCTGGCGATGGCGCGGCGGTCGAGGGTGCCGAGCTCGGCGAGGTCGACGAGCAGGCTGGCGGCGACGGCGGGGCCGATGCCGGGGATCGAGACGAGGATGGCATAGCGGCGCGCCAGCGCCGGATCGGCGGCGATCCGCTCGGCGATCGCGTCGGCGAGGCGCGCGATATGGCCGTCGAGGCTTTTGAGCCGGCGTTTGAGTTCGCGCCGCACGAAGGCCAACTGGCTTGCCGCCAGCCGGTTGGTCAGCGCCGTGCGCTCCGCCGTTGCCGCACAGCGCGCATGCACCAACTCCTGCAGCGCCTCGAGCGCCTCGGCGGCCGGCGGCGTGGCCGGCGGGCCGAGCGCCTCGCCGAACAGCGCCAGCATGCGTGCGTCGACGCGGTCGGTCTTGGCGCGGGTACCGAAGGCTTCGGCGAACAGGCGCGAGCGCAGCGGGTTGACGACCGCCACGGCGAGGCCCGATTGGCTGAGCGAGCGATGCGCCAGGCGGTGATACTTGGCGGTCGCCTCGATGACGACGAGCGCCACGTCGAGCCGGGCGATCTGGCGTTTGAGACGCCGGATGCCGTCGCGCTCGTTGGCAACGCTCAGGTGTTGGCCGAGTGGATGCAGATAGACGTCGAGACGATCTTTACAGACGTCGATGCCGATATACACTGGGGACGCGCTTCGTGCTTTGGGCTGGATCTGGCCTTGCATTCGGGTCTGGCTCCCTATCATCTGTTCAGAACAAGCGCGAAGGACCGGCGGACCACGCTCACCCGCGGTTCGACGCCAAGGGGACTACGGTCCCGCCGGTCCGGCCCCGGGGGCGCGGCCGCGCCCCCGGGGCCGACGCCAATCTTCTCTGATTCGCGCCAAATCGAACATGCAAGGGGACCGAGGCTGGACCGCCACGCCAGTGGCGTGGCGTAAGCTAGCCGAGGTATTATCTGTGAAGCGACTTTCGCCGTGCTGTTGCACGACGGTTCACTTCACAGCCCCAACCCCTCTCCCTCAAGGAGAGGGG
>CAXMQD010000205.1:0-6167 GCA_964194965.1 uncultured Acidimicrobiia bacterium
CGGCTCATTCCTCCCTTCGCGAGAACTTCGCCCTCATATATGAACCGGTGGATGTCGGCTTGTTTCAGTTTCAGCCGTCGTGCTGGCCGTCGTTTTGGCTTTTCGGCCATCGCCCACCGTTCCTTGTTAAGTCACCATAAAGGCACCGTTGGTAAACGTAACATGGCGTAGGGTGGGCGTAAAACAAGGGCCGATTTGCTGAGAAATCCAAGAGATTCTGGGGGTAATCGTAATCGGTGCGTCTTCGCCGTATGGCGTGAACTCTGGTGCTCGACCACGTCTTCAGGTAGCCGGCACGTAGCGCTGAAATACCACGGTAACCGGGAAGGCGAGGACGGCGAGGAGCGCCAATCCGGGCGCGCCGGCGCCGGCGATCAGGACCGCGTCTAACAGGCAGATGCCGGCCAGCAGGCTGGTCACCGCGCGCGGAATGTCGCCGGGCCCGCGCCGGCGCAGGAACCACAGCGCCCTGGCCATCCAGGCGATCAGCGCGAGCCAGGGCAACGCGGTCCAGGGCAACGCGGTCCAGGGCTGCCCGGCGATCAGCACCGCGCCGTAAGCCACCGGCGCGGCCAGAAATCCGAGCGGCCAGAGGTTCGCGACCCGGGCCAGGTTTTCCTGCTTGGCGATGTAGGTGAGGCCGATCAGGTAGCACAGCAGGGCGCCGGCCCCGAGCCACAGCGTCGCCGGCAGCGGCACGGCGACGCTGAGCCCGGCGGTTACGTAGACCAGGACCCGGCACAGGCCCATGACCAGGGGGCTGAGCGGGTTGTTCTTGTGGTTCCAGTCGTAGAGCAGGATCGCGGCGGCCAGTGCGAGCCCGGCGGCGGCCGGCCAATAGCCCGTACCGCCCGCGATCCCGAGGCCGAGCCAGAGAAGCAGCGCGAGCCCACCCCCCAACATGGCGAAGCCAAGCGCGAACACGCTGCCGCGGCCGATCCGGCCCGAGGGGATCGGCCGCTCCGGGCGCTCGACCGCGTCGAGGCCTGCGTCGAAGGCGTCGTTGAGATACATGCCGCCGAGATAGAACAGGGACAGGGCGAGCAGCAGTGGCAGGCGGATGTCGCCGGCCGTGCCACCCGCCAGCACCAGGCCGACCAGCGTATTGGTCCAGACCGTCGGCAGGTTGGAGACCCGGCCCAACACCAGCGCATCGCGCAAAGTCATAGCGCCAATTGGTCCCTGACCCAATTCAGTTCACGCGCGATCGCCGCGCTCACGGCAACCTCGCGCTGCGCAGGTGGCAGCACGTCCCAGGTATAGGTCTCGACTTCCAGTTGCTCGGTGATAGGGTCCTCGCGGTGCAGCGCCAGAACCTCGCGCAGGAAGTCCTGGGTGGTCGAGAAAGCCTCAAGCTGCTCCAGGAAGATCGGCACGTGGAAATGGATACGCCACTCCTTGCCAAAGTTCTCCTCCGCGCGGGCCAAGGCCTCGGGCAGGTCCAGGAACCGTTCGAGTGCGCCGTTACCGCCGCGCGCCACCACCTGATGCAGGTAGACCGGCTCGTCGAAGGGCCGCAGCCGCCGGGTCGCGGCCGAATCGAGGTCCCGAATTCTGAGTGCCGAGCTCAACTGGACTTTGGCGATCTCGATGCCCGCGGTCCGCAGCGCGGCAATGCTCGTCCGCGGGTCCTCGAACTCCACCGCCGCGTGACAGACGTCGTAGCAGACGCCCAGGTGACGGCGCAGCGCCGCTTCCGCCGCCGCGCCGTTCAGGCCGCTCCGCGCCGCGAGCTGCCGCACCGCCTGCGCGCCGAACAACCGCGTCTGGAAAAATTCGACGGTCTCCGCGATGGTCTCCAACAAGCAGTAGGGTTCCGGCTCCAGCGCCAACACGATCCGCTTGCCGCCGCGCGCCTCCAGCGCTACCAAATGGGCGGCGTGTTCGACCAGGTTATGGACAATGGCCGAGATCGTGGCCTCGCCCGCGATCCAGGGCTTGAAAGTGCCGGGCACCGTGCTCACGCTGCCGGTCAACCCTTCGGGCAACAGCCGCGCCAGCAGATCGGCGAGGCGGTTGGAATAGGCCAAGCGCGCCGGGTCGCTCCAGTCCGGCCGGTAGGCGCCCTCCTTGACCGGCTGGCCGTGGAAGGTGCCGTAAGGGAAACCGTTGATGGTGAAGACGTAGTAACCGCCGGCTTCGAGGAATTCGCGAAACGCCGCGAACGCGACGGGTTCGTCGAGCGCCTCGGCGGCGGTGGCGGAAAGCCGCAGGCCGACGCCCAATGGTGCCTCCGGCGCAACCGCCGCCTTGATCGCCGGCAGGTGCGTTTCCAGCCCGGCCAAGACTTGCGGCCAGGTTTCGCCAGCGTGGATGTTGGTGCAGTACGTCAGGTGTCCGAGGTGCCGCGCGCCGGGCAACCGCATTAGCTGGATTCCCGGGCCTCGAGCCAGTGCATGGCCTCGAGCACCAGCGCCTCGTCCATCTCGTGGACCTCGACACCGATTCCGATATCGGACAGCAGGGTGATCGTCAGCTCGCCGCCCAGGTGCTCGCGGAATTCCTGGAGCCCGACCAGCACGGCGGGCCGCCCCCCGGTGGTTTTGTTGCCGAGCGCCGGATGCCAGAGCCGGAAACCCAGATGCTCGAGCAGGAAGCAGATGCGCTCCTCCGTCCCCTCGGCCAGGTGTCCGGCCAGGACCGAGTAGCGCGCATCCAGCGCCATGCCGATGGCCACCGCCTCGCCGTGGCGCAAGTGGTGGCGGGTCAGGGTTTCCAGTTTGTGCGCCGCCCAGTGGCCGTAGTCGAGCGGCCGCGCGCTGCCCATTTCGAAGGGATCGCCACCGTGGGCGATCTGATGCATGTGCAGCTCGGCGCAGCGGCGGATCATGCGGGCCATGGCCGGGCGTTCGAATACCGCCAGGTCGTCGGCCTGACGCTCCAGCCAGACGAAAAACTCGCCGTCGCGAATAAGCGCGACCTTCACCGCCTCGGCCATGCCGGCGATCTTGTCGCGCGGGTCGAGCGTGCGCAGGAAGTCGATGTCGTTGATCACGGCGAAGGGCGGCGCGAAGGCGCCGACGAAGTTTTTCACCCCGCGCAGGTTGACGCCGTTCTTCACGCCGACGCCTGAGTCGTTCTGAGCCAGGACCGTGGTTGGAATTCGAATGTGCCGGATGCCGCGATGGGTGGTCGCGGCGACCAGGCCGACCGCATCCAGCATCGCCCCGCCGCCAACCGCGATGACATAGGAATGCCGGTCGATGTGATGATCGAACAAAGTCTTCTGCATCTGCTCGACGAAATAGAGTTCGGACTTGATTTGCTCGCCGCCGGGCACCGGGATTGACGCGGTTACCAGGTCGATCGTGCCGTCATGGGCCTTGGCATAGGCGGCGATCTCGTCGCAGAGACCGGGCCGCGCGGCGAGCAGGCCGTCGTCGACCACCACCAGGCAGCGGTGGCGCCGGTTCGGCTCCAGCCGAGAGACGGTTTCGGCGAGCACTGGGTTGTCGGGGTCGAAGACCCGTTCGGTGAAATGGACCGGGTACTCGAAAGGCACCGCGAAACGCTGCCAGTGTACCGCGCTGGCGGTGCGCGCGCCGACTTGCTTGTGTGTCGTGCTCATCGTTGGGCCTTCCGCTATACCGCGCCGTCCCGATCCGGGCGGCCTCTTTGCCTGGTCCCGTTCTGGTTCCCGGCCGCCCGAGGCGGCTAGGGGCTTCCCTGACGGGTGCTCGAAAGCATAGTCTATGGGGAAATGGAGAATCAACCGTCGCGGCGCCCCGCCGTTCGGGCTCGGGCGGTATGAGGGCAAGGAGGCCCCCAAATAATGCGTTACTTGAACGGTTTCTTCTGCGTCATCATGATTTTGTTCGTGGCCGTACAATACAACGATCCCGACTACGCTTTTTGGATGGTGATTTACGGCATTTCGGCGGTTTGGGCCGGCGTGGCCGCATTGCGACCGGCCGTGCTGGCGCGCGACCATTACACCGCCGGCCTGATTCTGACCACCGCGGCCGCCGTGGCCGGCACGGTGTACTACTGGCCCACGGTGCCGGGCTGGTGGCGCAAGGACGTTTGGTGGAACGAGGAGACGGCGCGCGAGGGCATGGGTATGATGATCGTGACCGTGACCCTATTGGTCGTTCTGTTCACCGCCTGGCGCGCCCGGTCGCGCACCGCCGCCGCAGATTAGCGGCGTCGCAGAACCTTGATCAGGGCCGTCACGTGATTCTCGCCATAGCCGGCATCGACGGCTTTTTCGAACAGGTTCGAAACAAAGTCCGGAAAGGCGGTGTCGATGCCCGCGTCCTCGCCTTGCGCCCGAATGCGTTGCAACGCGGCATCCCACACGTGAAGCGTTGCCGTGCGCTTTTCGAATTCCGCCGAATGGATGACGTTGGCATCGCGCCGGATATTTGAATCTTCATCGAACAGGCTCGCGAAAACGTCGACCCCCACGCCCTCCGACTCGCATAGACACGCCGCATGGGTGACCGCCAGGAATCGGCCGTAGGAGTCGCACAGCCACGCCAGATCCAAAGCCGATGCCGCGCGAACGTTCGCACCTAAGTAACGCACGTCACTGCCGAGGCATGCCAGCATTCCGCCGCTGCGCTCGTATGCCGCCTCTTCCCCGGACAAAAGAATGATCGAACTGTCGGTGCCAATACTTCTGGGGCCGCCGAGTATGGCGCCGTCGAGATAGGACACGTCATGCGCCTTCATCCAATCGGCGCTTTCGTGTGCTTCCCGTGGTGTGCCGGTACTGAGCTGAACCACCGTCCGGCCGGCCAGAAGGGGCGTAACCTCGTCTGATCGCAGCACGGAATTCGTCGCCATGTAATTGTCTATGCAGATCACGATCACGGGGCTGGCCGCAATCGCCGAGACCACATCGGGCGCGCCCGCCACACCGTCATCGATGAAGGGCTGCATTTTCGCGGGCGACCGGTTCCAAACCGTCAGATCGTGGCCGGCCCGTTGTAGGGTCCGCGCCAATGCCGCGCCCATTAGCCCAAGACCGATGACAGTGATGTCACTCATGACCTAGCCTCCTTGTCCCCCGCGTCCTGGATCGCGCGCCAGACCCGCTCGGCGCCGAGCGGCATGTCGATGTGGGTGACTCCGAACTCGGCGAGCGCGTCGACCACGGCACTGACGATCGCCGGCGGTGCGCCGCCGCAGCCGGCCTCGCCGACCCCTTTGACGCCGAGCGGATTGTTGGCACAGGGAATGCCCTCGAAATATCCGGTGTTGAAGTTCGGCAAATCGCGGGCGCGCGGCAGGCAGTAGTCCATGAGCGAGCCGCTCAACAACTGCCCACTCTCGCGATCGAAGACGATGCCCTCCGTGAGCGCCTGACCGATGCCCTGGGTGGTGGCGCCGGTGACCTGGCCGTCGACCACGGCGCGGTGCAGGATGTTGCCGAGATCGTGGACCACGGTGTAGCCGACGACCTCCACCGCGCCGGTTTCCGGATCGACCTCGACCTCGGCGATGTGGCAGCCGTTGGGATAGCTCAGGCGTTCGACGTCGTTTTCCAGCGCCACGTCGAGGCTGTGCAGCAGGTCTTGCGGCACCTGGGCTTCGTCGACCGAGGCGGCGAGGACCTCCGCCATGGTCACGGCGCGGTCGGTGCCGATCACGGTGAAGCGGCCCTCGGCGAAGACCAGATCGGCGGCGGCCGCCTCCAGCAGGTGCGAGGCGACGGCCTCGGCCTTCTCGACCATGCGCTCGGCGGCCAGCACCACCGCGCTGCCCGCGACCTCGAGGCCGCGCGAGCCGCCGTGGCCGCCGCCCTTGGGGGTGAGCGCGGTATCCGCCTGGCGGTGGGCGATGCGTTGGGCGGGGATGCCCAGGTGGCTGGCGAGGATTTGCGGCATCACGGTCTCGTGGCTGGTGCCGGCGGATTCGGAGCCGAGCGCGAGCGTTAGCCCGCCATCGTCCTCGACCCGTACGTCGACGCACTCGAAACGTTTGCCGCCGGTCAGGCCCAAATAATAGGCGAGGCCGCGCCCGCGCCGGCGCCCGCGCGCCCGCGTCTCGGCGGCGCGCGCCGCGAAGCCGTCCCAATCGGCACGCGCCAGCGTCCGGTCCAGCACCGCCTCGAAATCGCCGCTGTCGATCTCGATGCCGACCTCGGTGCGGTGCGGCATGTCCTGAGCGCGAATCAGGTTGCGCCGGCGCAACGTCACCGGGTCGATGCCGAGCTCGCGCGC
>CAXMQD010000206.1:0-2781 GCA_964194965.1 uncultured Acidimicrobiia bacterium
GCTCGTCGATCAGCAAGACTTTGGGATGGGCCATCAGGGTGCGGCCGATCTCGACCATGCGCTGCTGGCCCCCCGACAGCTCGCCGGTGATCTGCTTGCGCTTGTCGCGCAGCACCGGGAAGCGCGCGTAGTTGGCCTCCATCTTGTCGCGGACCTGCTTCTTGTCGCGCCGGAAGGTCCAGCCGCCGAGTTGCAGGTTCTCCTCGACGGTCATGTCCTTGAACACGCCCGGCTGTTGCGGGATGTAGGCCAGGCCCTTGAGGATCCTTTCGTAGGTCGGGACCTTGATGATGCTTTCGCCCTCGAGCAGGATATCGCCCGCGTTCGGGCGCAGGAAGCCGAACACCGCCTTGAGCGCGGTCGACTTGCCGACCCCGTTGGCGCCCAGGATCGCGGTGATTTGGTTCTCGCGGGCCTTGATATTGAGGTCCTGAAGGATGTTCAGGTCCTTGTAGTAGCCAACGTCGAGGTCCCTGACTTCGAGCATGGTCCGGTTTTCCGAAGCCGCTTCGGTCATGGCTGGACCCGGCCCCCTTCCCCGGCATCCGTCTCCTCGTCCTCGACTCCCAGATAGGCCTCGATCACCACGGGGTCGCGCTTGACCTCGTCGGGCACGCCGTCGGCGATCAGGTCGCCGTAATTGAGCACCAGCAAGCGCCGGCAGAGGGTGAAAATCGAATCCATCTGGTGGCTGATCAAGATGATCGCCGTGCCGGCTTTGTTAACCCGTTCGATGTACCGGTAGATGATCTCCATCAGCCGCGGGTGCACACCGGCGAAGGGCTCGTCGAGGATGATCATCTCCGGATCGAGCATCAACAGGCGGCCGAGTTCGAGTAGCTTCTGCTGACCGCCGGAAAGTGCCTGGGCATACTCGTTGCGCAAATGCTCCAAGGTCAGGAACTCGAGCACCTCCATGGCCTTTTCTTCAATTTCGGGCCGGCTGTGGCCGCGGCTGAGCGCCAGCGCCGGCACGAACAGGTTCTCGAGCACGGTCATGCGCCGGAACGATCGGGTCACCTGGAAGGTCCGGCCCAGGCCTTCGCGCGCCACCTGGTAGGGATGCAACTGGTCGATGCGTACGCCGTTCAGGTAAACCGTGCCACTATTGGGTTTGATCGCCCCGTCCAAAATATTGGTCATGGTCGTCTTGCCGGCGCCGTTGGGCCCGATCAACCCGATCAATTCGGGTCCTTCGATTTCGAAATTAACGTCCTTGAGGACGTGGAGCCCGCCAAAGCGCTTGTTCAGGTTGTGAACCACGAGATTGGTCATGACGGGCTCTTCGCCTCGTCCACCGCGTCCGCGGCTGCCCGCTCGCGTATGGACACCGTCTCGGCGGCGACGTGACCGCGCGTGAAATAGTCGATCAGCGGCGCGATCAACCCGTTGCGGAAGAACCGTAGTGTTACCATCAGCAACACGCCGAAGACAACGAGACGCCAAATCGTCATGTCGACCGTAATGGGGCCGATTTCGAATGAGTTGCGCAGCAGTTCCAGCACGAAGTTGATGAAGATCGCGCCGATCGCCGCGGCGACGACATTCTCGACCCCGCCGATCACCGCCATGGCGACGACCAGGCTCATCTGCAGGATCATCAGATTGTTGGGCGTAATGATGCGAATGTAGTGGGCCATCACCGCACCGGCCGCCGCTGCCATCATCGAGGTCAGGACGAACACCAGGACCTTGTAGCGCGTCGTGTTGACGCCGAGTGCCGCCGCCGCGTCCTGGTCTTCGCGCAACGCGCGCACGAACAGTCCGAACTTGGATTTCGCCAGCCAGGTCATGACCGCGAGGCAAAACAGCAACAGGAACAGCATCACGAAGTAGGGCGGCAGCTTGTCGGTCTTGTCGTAGTGTCGGCCGAACAGGGTTACGCCGGCATCGAACAGATAGGGCAGCTCGATGCCCGCCTGACCGCGCGTAATCGCGATTTCGGCGCTGATCGCGGCACGCAAAATTTCCGAAAAACCCAGGGTGAACAGGGCCAGATAAGCCGCGCGCAAGGGCAGCACCAAAAGTCCGATCAGCAAGCCGAATATGCCGCCCATGATGGTCCCCAGCATGATGCTGAGCCAAACCGGCATCGGGGTGATCTGGACGCTGCCGTCCCAGACCGTGAGCGCCTTGCGCAAACAGTCCTGGGTCAGGGTCGACGAGGTGACGCCGATCGCATCGACGACGACCAGATACTGGCCGCCGATGAAAAACTCGGTGCAGAACTCGGTCGGCACCGGAGACAGATAGAAATAGTGGCTGAACAGCGCCGTGGTATAGGCGCCCACGCCCGTGAACCCCATGTGCCCGAACGAGAACTGTCCGGCGTATCCCGCCAGCATCGACCAACTCGACGCCAGGATCGCGTAGTAGAAGCAGGCGGTGAGGACATGCATGATGAAGGGATAATCGTTCGCGCTGTAGACGAACGGAAATAACCCGAAGAACAAGATCAGGATCAGCCCCGCGGCTTGGGGTATGTGCGACCTGGTCAAAACTTACCGTGCGCGCCGCTGGCGAACCGGCGGCCAAAGAGCCCGGTCGGTCGCAGCAATAACGTGAGCGTAAGGATAATCATGCCGTAGGCCGGGATATAGGAGGCCGCCTTCTGGGCATCCGGTAGACAGCCGGTACCCGCCGCCTCGAACAGGCCGACGATGACCCCGCCGACAAACGCGCCGGGTATCGATCCGAGGCCGCCGAGGACCAGAATAACGAACGACCGCATAGCGGGAATCGCGCCGACTTGGGGCAACCAGGAGAACGCCTGCACCAGCA
>CAXMQD010000207.1:0-2315 GCA_964194965.1 uncultured Acidimicrobiia bacterium
CATCCAGCGCACGTCCTCCTGGATCGCCTCAATGTACTCATGCTCCTCCTTGACCGGGTTGGTGTCGTCGAAGCGCAGGTGGCAACGGCCACCGAACTCCCGGGCGACGCCGAAGTTCAGGCACATCGACTTGGCGTGGCCGATATGCAGATAGCCGTTGGGCTCGGGCGGGAAGCGGGTAACCACGGTCTCGTGGTCGCCTGCCGCCAGATCGGCTCGGACGATGTCGCGAATGAAATCCCGCGCGCCCTCCTGGGTCGCGGCGTCGGCGTCGCTCATGGGGTCGTGCTCCAGGTCTGGGCCGTGGCGTGCCGCCGGGACAGGAGGGTCCCACGCGTGCGCCCCTGTGTGCCAAAATTTCGGCCCCGGGCCAAGCCCCGCGCGCGTCTCGCAAGGCCGGCGGTCTTCCCATTTTCCGGCGATAGCTGCTATCGTCGCGCCTGGGTCGGGTAGGGGGGAGCGGGGCGGCTATGGCATTTTCGGAATATGGCGACTACGACGCCCTCGGCCTGGCCGGGCTGGTGCGTGCCGGCCAGGTGTCCGCCGAGGAGTTGCTCGACGAGGCGCTGACCCGCATCGCGGCCAGCAACCCCAAGCTCAACGCGGTCACGGTCCACGCCGAGGCGATGGCGCGCCAGGCGCTCGCCGCCGGCCTGCCCGAGGGACCCTTCACCGGCGTGCCCATGCTGCTCAAGGACCTGGGCCAGTTTTGCGCCGGCCTGCCGCTCACCAACGGCAGCCGGTTCGCCTCCGAACCGGCGCCGGGCTACGACGGCAATTTGTCCGCGCGCTACAAACGCGCCGGCTTCGTCATCCACGGCCGCACCGCGTCACCCGAGTTCGGTCTGACCACCACGACCGAATCCCGGCGCCACGGTGCCACTCGCAATCCCTGGGGCCTGGAACACAGCGCCGGCGGCTCCAGCGGCGGCGCGGCGGCGGTGGTGGCGGCCGGGGCGATCCCCGCGGCCCATGCCTCCGACGGCGGCGGCTCGATCCGCATTCCCGCCTCCTGCTGCGGCCTGTTCGGGCTCAAGCCGACCCGCGGACGAATCAGTTCCGGCCCCGACGCGGGCGAGGGCTGGAACGGCATGGCGATCGGGCACGCGGTCACCCGCAGCGTGCGCGACAGTGCCGCGCTGCTCGACATTGCCTCGGGGCCGGCGCCCGGCGATCCCTATTGGGCCGAACCGCCGGCGCGACCCTTCCTCGAGGAGGTCGGCGCCGATCCGGGCCGGTTGCGGATCGCGCTCTGCCTGGAGACGTTCAACGGCACGCCGCTCGACCCGGCCTGCGCGGCCAGCGCGCGGGAGGCGGCCGAACTCTGCGAAAGCCTGGGGCACGACGTGGCGGAGGCCGGGCCGGAGTTCGACCGTCCGGCGGTTCTGGAGGCCACCTTCGATATCATTTCCGTGCAAGTCGCCCTGCTGCTCGACGTGTTGGGCCGCGGCATGAAACGGACCTGTACGGAGGGCGACGTGGAGCGCGCGACCTGGGCCTTGGCCGAGGCGGGCCGCGAGGTTCCCGGCGTGCGATTCCAGGCCGCCATCGACACGCTTCACATGGCCGGCCGTCGGCTCGGCGCGTTCTTCGAGGGCTTCGATGTGCTGCTGACTCCGACCCAGCCGATGCCGACACCGCGCCTCGGCTGGCTCGACCCCGATGGCGAGGATCAGGATGCTTATGGCGAACGGGTGGTGCAGTCGGTCGGCTTCACCTCGTTCTTCAACGCGACCGGCGTGCCGGCCATGTCGGTGCCGCTGCATTGGACCGAAGCCGGCCTGCCCCAGGGCACTCAGTTCGCCGCCGCCTACGCCAACGAAGCGCTGATGTTCCGTCTCGCCGCCCAGCTCGAGGCCGCCCGCCCCTGGGCCGGACGCCGCCCGCCGGGATTCGGAGGCTAGGGACATGGGCGCGACGGTGGGACGGGTTGCGGGCAAGATCGCGTTGGTGACCGGCGGTGGATCGGGGTTGGGGCGGGCGATTTCCGAGCTGTTGGCGCGCGAGGGCGCGCGGGTCGCGGTCACCGATATCGACGCGGGCGCCGCGCGCGAGACCGTCGACGCAATTTTGCGGGAGACGCCCGGCGCCGCCATCGCGGTTCGCCACGACGTGACCGAGGCGGCGGACTGGCGCGCGGCCTTGGAACGCACGGTCGCCGAATTCGGGGGGCTCCACATCCTGGTCAACAACGCCGGCATCGCCGAGGGCGGCAGCATCGAGGACACCGACTTGGAGACCTGGCGGCGCGTGCACGCCATCGACCTCGACGGCGTGTTCCTGGGCTGCAAGCTGGCGCTGCCTCACATCAAGGC
>CAXMQD010000208.1:0-8151 GCA_964194965.1 uncultured Acidimicrobiia bacterium
GCCAACCAGCGGCGCACCGGCCAACCAACGGTCCCAGCGCAGCCGCCCGGCCGGGCTGCGGTTGTGCTGGTGCAGCGCGAGCGCGGCGGCGAGCAGGCCGAGCGCCAGCGCCCACCAATAGACCTTGAGGAAGTCGGAGACCGCTATGATGACCTGGGTCGAGACCGGCAGCGCCGACCCGGCGTCCTCGAACAGCGGCCGAAACTCCGGAATCACCGCGGTCATCAGCACGACGATCGAAATACCGGCCATGATCACCACCAGCGCCGGATAGCGCAACGCCGCGCGCACGTTGTCGCGCAAGGCCTGGGTCCGTTCCAGGGTCTCGGCCAATCGCGCCAAGACCACTTCCAGCGTGCCGCCGGCCTCGCCGGCGCGGACCATGCCGATGTAAAAATTCGGGAACATCTCAGGGAAGCCTTGCATCGCGTCGGCTAGCGTTGCACCGCCTTGGACCTTGCCGCGCAGCTCCTCAACCAAATTCCGCAGCGGCCCGGCTTCGGCGAGTTCGAGGATGATGCCGAGGCCGCGGTCCAGCGGCAGCCCGGCGCCGAGTAGGGTTGCCAACTCCTGGGTCAACAACACCAAGTCCTCGCGCGTCACCCGGCGGGTCTGGAACAGCCGCGGCAGGCCGCGGCGGCCGCCGGCGGGCTGGACCCGCAGCTCGGCCCGGATTGGCACGTGGCCCTGGGCGTGCAGGCGATCGACCACGGCCTGGCGGTCGACGGCGTCGAACTCGCCTTCGATGATCTCGCCGTCGGGACTGACTGCCTTGTAGAGGAAACGGGGCATGGGCGGGTTATACCACGGGTTCGGGATTTTAGGCGTCGCGGGTGACGCGCAGAACCTCTTCGACCGTGGTCACGCCGTCGAGTGCCTTGGACATGCCGTCGTCGTACATAGTGCGCATGCCTTCCGTCACGGCGGCGCGGTGCAGCTCCTGGGCTTCGGCGCGCTTGAGAATCAAGCGCCGAATCTCATCGGTGATCACCAGGACCTCGGTCAGGCTATGGCGTCCGAAGTAGCCGGTTTCGTTGCAATGCTCGCAGCCCTTGGGGTGGTAGAGCTGGATTTCCTGGCCACCGGCCGCGTAACGCTCGAGCCCGAGTTGCGCCACTAGCTCGGCCATGGCCGGTGCCTTGGTCCGGCACTGCGGACAGAGCCGGCGCACCAGGCGTTGAGCGGTGATGCCGTTGAGCGTCGAGGTCAAAAGGTAATCTTCGACCCCCATGTCGAGCAGGCGCGTAATCGTGCCAGCGGCATCGTTGGTGTGCAGCGTCGAGAGCACCAGATGGCCGGTCAGCGCCGCCTGGATCGCGATCTCAGCGGTCTCGACATCGCGGATTTCGCCGATCATGACGGTGTCCGGATCCTGACGCAGGATCGAGCGCAACACGTTGGCGAAGGAGAGCCCGATGCCCGGCTTGACCTGAATTTGGTTGATGCCGTCGAGTTGGTATTCGATCGGATCCTCGACGGTCAGAATTTTCTTGTCCGGGCTGTTGAGGCGCACCAGCGAGGCATAGAGCGTGGTGGTCTTGCCGCTGCCGGTGGGGCCGGTGACCAGCACGATCCCGTGGGGCCGCTCGAGGATGCTCAGGTAGGTGTCGAGCGCCGCGCCACTCATGCCAAGCGCCTCGAAGTCGAGCTGGACCCCGGTGCGGTCGAGCACGCGCAGGACCACGCCCTCGCCGTGCATGGTTGGAATAGTGGCGACGCGCAGGTCGATGGGCGTGCCGCGAATCGCCAGCTTGATGCGCCCGTCCTGAGGCAGTCGGCGCTCGGCGATGTTCAACTTGGCCATGATCTTGACCCGGCTGACGATGGCGGCGCGGAAACGGTTGGGCGGCGCCTCGACCTCGCGCAGCACGCCGTCGATGCGGTAGCGGACGCGCAGCGAGGCCTCGAAAGGTTCGATATGGATGTCGGAAGCGCGCTGCTCGACCGCGCGGGCGATCATCTGATTGACCAAGCGGATGACCGGCGCCTCGCTGGCCAAATCCTTGAGCCGCTCGACGTCGAGTTCCAGGCCCTCGTCGCCCTGTTCTCCGATACCGTCGGCCAGCCGGCCAAGGGCGGTGGCGGGGGCGCCGTAAAGCCGGTCGACCGCCGCCTCGAGCTCGCCCGGCACCGCGACCCGCGGCAGCAGATCCTTCCCCGAGACCAGGCGCATGGCGTCGGCCGCGTAGTCATTGAGCGGATCGGCCATGGCGACCACCAGGCCGCCGGCCTCCTCGGCGATCGGCAGGACCTGGGCCTCGCGCAGGAACCGCGGGCTCAGACGCTCGGCGTAGAGTGGGTTTTCCGGAAACTCGCGTGCATCGATGAGCGGCAGGTCGAGCTCGCCGGCGATCGCCTCGGCCAGGTCGCGCTCGGAGACCAGACCCAGCTTGGCAAGCAACCCAGCCAGGCGCTCGCCGCTTTCGGCGCGCAGCTTGAGCGCGCGCTCCAGCCCGCTCCGCTCCAGCTTGCCGGCCGCGATCAAGCGCTCGCCGAGCGCCCGCTCGTAGCTCTCCAGATCGTCGAGGACCGCCTGCACGTTCATGACGCACCTCCCAAGGGCGTTCGGGCTGCAAGCTAACCGATACACCTTGCCATAGTGTTACAGCCTGCGGGGGCTTATGGGAAGTACGCCAGCCCGGAGGCCGGTGGCGGCCACGGAATGCAAAGAGACCACCCCGGGATCGCCCCGGAGTGGCCCTGTTCGCGCGGGACCGATCACTGTCGTCCGGTCGAGCCGGATTTTCTAGTTCCGAATCCGTCCGTCCGGGTTAACGGTCCGATAGGTGTTGTTGTCAATTTCGCGCAGATAAAGCGTGTAGTTATCGCCCTGCACATACCCGGGATCGTCCGCGATTTCCAGGCTTGGCCCACGGGTCTGTTCCAACACGATGACCGGGCGCGTAAAGCCGCTAAGTGTACCCTCGACGCGCAGCACCACACGGGTCACCGGCACGACGCCCTGGCCCCGGCCCTGACCCTGGCCGGCCATGCGGTGGAAGTTGCTGGACAGCACCGTGACGTCGACCACTGCATCGGCCGCGTCGAACATCTCCTCGTCCGTCTCGTAGTGCTCGGCCCAGACAGCGTGGCCCACGGCCGCACCGACCGCACCGGACGGACAACCGCGGCGGGGATGACACTTTTTCGGCTTGGGTTCATCGGAGCCGCCGCCGCTGTGGTCGTGTGCGTACATGGCGGTGAGCATCTCGTCGTCGTGCGAATTGGGAGTCGGGTAGTTCAAAACGGCAACGGCGTCATTCATGTAAGTATTGTCAGGCGTGCCCCCGATATCGCCATTGCGGTTATGGTCGAGCCCGAAGGTGTGACCGATCTCCTGGCAAACAACACGTCAGGCGAACCATCGCCATTCCAGTCGCTTACCACATCGCCCAACATCGTGGACCAGTTGTAAGCGTTCTCAGTATGGGCATCACCAATTTCGAGCGTAAGGACGTTCGCGTCGGGCCGCTGCCAGTGGTAGCTGCTCCATTGGTGGCTGGCCTGGGCCGCGGGGGCCGTGACCAGCAGCGCCGCCGGAATCGCAGCCGCCGCAAGAACTCGCTTCTTCCGAACCGACATCGGTCCTCTCCCTACATGGTCGACCACGCCAAATTCCCGCATTGGCGCCAACAATTCGTGAAGCACGAACAATCCTACAGCAATTTCCAATAAAAACGAAGATTATACCGAAACAATACTTTAATACATGGCCTCTGATTCGCAAATTATTGTTAATATTTTTTAACTATAATCTCAAACGAAACATCTTTCTTATTTTTTAAATACTTACATAGCGGGTTTCTTCTATCAATTCCGCAACTTGCCGCATCCCTTCATCCGGCCTCGCGATTACGCCTTTGTGGGGGCGCTTCGTCGTCTGTTCTGCTAAGCTTCGGCCCCGAACCCGCCGCGCGGTCACGATTATGACACAGGATCGGCCGAAGGTTGGGCTTCAAGGAGGGCTTTCGAAGATGTCATTTGGCACGAACCGGGACGCCACCTATCAGATGACGCGTCTCGCCAATACCCTCGACGAGATGAACCGCAAGCTCACGCGCGCGCTGCTGGACCTGGAGCGGATCAACCGGCGGCTGGATGCCGAGAAGACGCAGGCCGAGGCCGCCGAGCAGGTGCGGGCCGCGGACGCGGAAGGGGAACCGCCGCACGCCAAGGCTGCCTCCTGAAGCGGCCGTCGCGATCTAGAGCATAATCGGCCCATAGAGCCAGACCAGCCAGAGCGCGGTGGCGATGTAGGGGCCAAACGGCAATTCGCCCCCCATTGGGGGCCGGCCGCGCCGCCGTGCCGCCACCAGCTGCCAAACCAGCGCAGCGGCCGCGGCCAGCAGCAGCACGCTCGGCAGGCCCTGCCAGGAGACCCAAGCGCCGGCGCCGGCGAACAGCTTGGCGTCACCCAGGCCCAAGCCCTCGCGCCCGCGCAGGTGCCGGTAGGCGAGCCCGACCGCCGCCAGCGCCAGGAATCCGGCCACGGCGCCGAGGACGTGATCGGGCAGCTTGGCCGGCTCGACCAGCCAGGCGACGGCAAGCCCGGCCGGCACCAGGGGCAGGGTCAGGGCGTCGGGCAGCAGCAGGTGGCGGGTATCGATCGCCGCCAGCGCGATCAGGCTCCAACCCAGCAGGCACCCGGCCCAGGCGAGCCAGCCCGGCAGCACCGCCAGGCTCCAGGCCGCGATTGCCAGCGCCGCCACCTCGATCGCCGGATAACGCCATGACACGGCCGCGCCGCAGTGGCGGCAGCGCCCGCGAGCCAGCGTCCAGCCCAGAATCGGCACCAAGTCGAGGAACCCAAGCACCGTGCCGCAGTGGGGGCAGGCCGAGCGCCCACGCAACACCGAGCGCCCCTCGGGCAGGCGCGCGACCACCACGCCCAGAAAGCTACCGACGCAGGGCGCGGCCAGCAGCAAGAACAGCCAGTGATAGCGCAGGATTTCGGTCATCGGGGCCGCGCCTCTCCCCCGAATCCCGCGCTTAGAATCCGACCGCGTCGCCGCCCTTGAGGGCCAGCATCTCGCGGGCGTCGGCGGGGCTGGCGACTTCGAGCGACATGCCTTCCAGCACCTGGCGCATCTTGGTTACCTGCTCGGCGTTGGACTCGGCCAACTTTCCCGGACCCAACCAAAGCGAATCCTCGAGCCCGACACGCACGTTGGCGCCCATCGCCGCGCCGATGGTGGCGAGCGGGATCTGATTGCGCCCGGCACCCAGGATCGACCACTGATAACCGTCGCCGAACAGCCGGTCGGCGGTGCGCCGCATGTGCATCAGGTCTTCGGGATGACCACCGATACCGCCCAGGATACCGAATACCGACTGCACGAACAGCGGCGGCTCGACCAAGCCGCGGTCGAGAAAGTGGGCCAGGTTGTAGAGGTGGCTGATATCGTAGCATTCGAACTCGAAGCGGGTCCCGTTGCCGCTGCACGATGTCAGAATATATTCGATGTCCTTGAAGGTGTTCTTGAACACGAAGTCGCGGCTGTTCTCCAACTGCGCGCGCTCCCAGTCGTGCTTGAACTCCTTGAATCGGCCGAGCATGGGAAACAGGCCGAAGTTCATCGAGCCCATGTTGAGCGAGGCGACCTCGGGCTTCATCTGAAGCGCCGGTTGCAGCCGCTCCTCCACGGTCATGCCGGGACCGCCGCCGGAGGTGATGTTGATCACCGCCTCGGTCGACTGCTTGATGCGCGGCAGGAACTGCTGGAACAGCGCCGGGTCCTGGCTCGGCCGGCCGTCTTCGGGATCGCGCGCGTGCAGGTGCAGCACCGTGGCGCCGGCCTCGGCGGCGGCGATCGCGGCGGTGGCGATCTCGTCGGGCGTCACCGGTAGGTACGGCGACATCGACGGCGTGTGGATCGAGCCGGTGATGGCGCAGGTGATGATAACTTTGCGGCTCTTGGCCATGGTGGCGCTCCCTGTCGTTTCGTTGATGCTTGGTATTAGTTGCTTATGATGTTGTGTTCGGGGCCGTAGGGAAAGCCCGTGATGTTGCGATTTCCGTCTTCCGTGATCACCAGGATATCGTGCTCGCGGTAGCCGCCGGCGCCGGGCTGACCCTCGGGCAGCACGATCATGGGCTCCATGGAGACCACCATGCCCGGCGCCAGCGCGGTGTCGATATCCTCGCGCAGCTCCAAGCCGGCCTCGCGTCCGTAGTAGTGGCACAGCACCCCGAAGGAGTGGCCGTAGCCGAAGGTGCGGTAGCGGAGCAAGTCGTGCTCGGCGTAAATCTCGTTGAGCGCGCGCGCCACGTCGCAGCAGCGCGCACCGGGCACCAGCAGCTTCTTGCCTTGGTCGTGAACCCGGCAGTTGATCTCCCAGAGCTTGAGGTGGGCGTCGGAGGCCGCCGCGCAGAATAGGGTGCGCTCGAGCGCCACGTAGTAGCCGGCCACCATGGGAAAACAGTTGAGGCTCAGGATATCGCCGTGGCCAATTTTACGGCTGGTCACCGGATTATGCGCGCCGTCGGTGTTGATACCCGACTGGAACCAGGTCCAGGTATCCATGAGCTCGGCATGAGGCCAGGCGCGCGCGATCTCGCGCACCATGGCCTGGGTAGCATGCAGCGTCACCTCGTGCTCGCCCACCCCCGGCGCGATCGCCTCGGCGCAGGCCGCCCCGCCGATGTCGGCGATGCGCGCCATCTCGGTGATGTGGGCGATCTCCTCGGCCGACTTGACCATGCGCAAGCGCATGGCGCCCTGGGCGATGTCCACGAATCTGCATCCAGGCAACGCGGCCTCGAACTTGTCCTTATTCAGCAGGCTGACGTGGTCGAACTCGAGGCCGATGTTGGCGCCCTCGGGCACCAGGTCCCGGACGGCGTGGAAGTAGTTGTCGCGCTGCCAGTCGGTATAGACCAGGTTGTCGCCGCCGAAGCCGCGGCGCCAGGGCTGGCCGCCGTCGATGTTGGCGGAGACCGAGGCGATTCGCTCCTGGGTCACCACCAGCGCGTAGTCGCGTCCGAAGCGGCAATACAGGAAGTCGCTGTAGTAGCAAATGTTGTGATAGGAGGTGAACAAGGCCACGTCGATGTCCCGCGCCGCCATGAGCGCGCGCAAGCTCGCGAGCCGGGCGTTCATCTCGGCGTCCGAGAAGGTTCCCTGGACCGGTTCGCCGTTCTTGATTTCGATCGTCCGCGGCAGGTCCACGATAAGACCCTCCCCAGCTTTTGTTCCCATTTCCTGGCCGGAATATATCGCACCGTCCGAACCGACCGGCAATCGGCAATCGGCGAATCCGAGCCCGCGCCGACAAGTTGTCCATAAAACGGGCTCGCGGTCGCGGTCGCTTTCCGGGCCAAGTTCTGGAATATCGGTACCGAGGAGCAGCTTCTGGCCGGTGCCATGGCGGCGTTCTCGCGCCAGGCCCGGGCGCCGGCCGCCCTGCTGCTTCGGTGCCGCCGCGAGAAGCGCTAGTGGCGGCGCCACCATGGCGGAATTCCCCCGGTGGGCACCTAAAAAATCCCTCTAGATAATAAAACGTTATCAAATTCAGGTATTGAAAAACGGTTTTTCTAAATATTATTTCGTATATTACTACGTTGTTATCTAATAACGACCTGCATTACATTCAAAAGAACCTAAAACTTTATCAATTCTCAACTTTTTTTAAACGTTTCCGATTTAGGGGAACCTCTAAAAATCCCTTTCGCGTTCCCTGATCGGATAGAATCCGGGATCAGCAACGTGAGGATTGGGGGAGCCGAGGATGGGCCAGATGGGTTTTTTCGACATCGCACAGCGGTATGCGGGCCTGGACGCCAAGAACGACCCGCTGGTGAGGATCGACGAGGTTGTTCCGTGGGCTGCCTTCCGCCCGCGTCTGGAGACTGTGTGGCGCAGGGCGCCTGAGGAGCGGAAGTCGCGGGCGGGGCGCAAGCCCTGGGACGCGGTGGTGATGTTCAAGGCGATCGTTCTCTGCGAGCTTTACAACCTGTCGGACGATCAGGTTGAGTACCAGCTACGGGACCGATTTTCGTTCATGCGGTTTCTGGGTCTGGGCCTTGAGGACAAGGTCCCCGACGCCAAGACGGTGTGGCTTTATCGGGAACAACTGGCGCAGGCGGGCGTGGTCGAGACGTTGTTCGATGCCTTCGACGGCTATCTGGAGCAGCAGGGCTACCTGGCGATG
>CAXMQD010000209.1:0-1837 GCA_964194965.1 uncultured Acidimicrobiia bacterium
CACGCAGCGGCAGCCAAACTGCTGCGCGCCCCAGGACACCGAGCGGCCGTGATTGCCGTCGGTCGCCGCGCAGACCGTGAGGCCGGAGACCAGATCGCGGTGGCGGCCGGCGCGCAGGTCCGCCGAGGTGATGGTTTTCGCGCCGCTCCGTGCCGCCGCCTCGCGCGCCAGTACCCGGCCGACCGCATAGGCGCCGCCCAACGCTTTGAAGCTTCCCAGGCCGAAGCGGCCGCCTTCGTCCTTGTACCAAATGTCGGCCACCCCAGCGGCTTCGGCCAGGCCGGAGAGGCGGTGCAGCGGGGTCGGCGCGTAGCCGGGCCAGCCCAGTATCTCCCGCCGCGCCGCCGCGAAGCCCTCGGCGCTCAAAATCGCCTGGAGCGTGGGCCCATAGGGAGTCTCGGGCGCGGCATGGGGGTTGTGGACGTGGCCGATGGGAGCCGGGCGCGGAATGTCGGTCATCGCAATCTCTTCGATCGGCGATTGGATATCCTGGGTACGCGAGCGGCACGGGGGACACAAGCGTTTCGCGCCGCGCTGCTTTTTGTTAGTGATGGGGCGGCAAGCGAGGTCTCTCACCATGTCCATATCGTCTTCGGAACCGGCGGCCGGTGGCTCGCGGGTCATCGTCATCGGCGCCGGCATCGTCGGCACCTGTTGCGCGCTGGAGCTGCGCAAGAAAGGGTTCGAGGTGACCCTGGTCGACCGGGTGCCGCCGGGCGAGTCCTGCTCCTTCGGCAACGCCGGGGTGCTGGCCTCCTGGTCCTGTGTGCCCCTGTCGATGCCGGGGACCTTGGCCAAAGTGCCACGTTGGTTGTTCGATCCCGAGGGACCTCTGTCGATCCGGCCGGCCTACCTGCCGCGTCTCGCGCCCTGGCTGCTGCGGTTCCTGCAAGCCGGCCGGGCGGCGCGCATTCCCGCCGTCGCCGATGCCCTGTTCGCCATTAACGGTCCGACGGTCGCGCTTTACCAGGAACTCGCCAAGGAGGCGGGGGCGCCGGAGTTGGTTCGGGAGTCCGCCCACCTGCAGGTTTCCCGCCAGCCCGGTAATTTCGACCTCGGCGACCTCGAGTGGCGCCTGCGTCGGGAACGCGGCGCGACCCTGACCCTGCTCGAAGGCGGCGAGATTCGGGAGCTCGAGCCGGAAATCGCGCCGGACTACGTATCGGGAATCAGGATCGCGCCACAGGGCCACACCACCAACCCGGAGCGCCTGGTCAAAGTTTTGGCCGAGCACTTTCAGCGCCTCGGTGGCCAACTGCGCCAAGCCGACGTGCGGCGCCTGCGGTCCGAACCCACGGGCCCACGCCTGGAAACCGATGTCGGTGAGTTGAGCGCGGAGGCCGTGGTGGTCGCGGCCGGCGCCTGGTCGGCGCGGCTGGCCGCCCAGATCGGCGTCAAAATTCCGCTCGAAGCCGAACGCGGTTATCACATGACTTTCGCGCAACCCGGTGTCGAACTCCAAAACACCGTGTCCGAGGCCGGGCGCATGTTTATTTCCACCGCCATGGAGCCGGGCTTGCGGGTCGCGGGCACCGCCGAGTTCGCGGGTATCGAGGCGGCGCCGGACTGGCGCCGGGCGCGGGTGCTCGGGCGGATGGTCAAGGAGCTGTTCCCGCGCCTCGACACGAGCCGGCCTAGCGAATGGATGGGACGGCGGCCGTCGCTGCCCGACAACCTGCCGGTGATCGGCCCGGCGCCGACGGCGAAGAATGTTTTTTTCGCCTTCGGCCACGGCCACACCGGTCTTACCGCGGCACCCATGACCGCGCGCATCGTCGCCGGCATGATCGCGGGCGCGCCGCTCAACCTGGATGTCCGGCCTTACCGGGCCACGCGA
>CAXMQD010000210.1:0-1940 GCA_964194965.1 uncultured Acidimicrobiia bacterium
GAGGCGGCAGCGGCAGCGCGAGCCCCAGTAGAGGCGGCGGGAGCCAAGAAAAACGGCGCCGCGTTACCGCGGCGCCGTCGGTCTTTTCGGACCGCGGTCCCGGCTTAGGGAAGCACGATGATCTCGACCCGCCGGTTGGCCGGCTCGGACACCCCGTCCGCGGTCGGCACAACCGGCTCGGCCTCGCCACGCCCGGCGAGACTAATGTTGGCCGCATTCGCACCGCGAGCCACCAGCGCGTCGAGCACTGCGCTCGCCCGCCTGAGCGACAGGTTGAGATTGTACTCCTCGGGCCCGGCCCGGTCGGCATGACCGGTGACCGCCAGGTCCTCGGCGCCCATTTTCTTCGCTGCTGCCATGGCGTTGTCGAGCACGGCATCGCTCGCCGCGGTCAACTCGGTGCTATCGAAGGCGAAGTGAACCACGAAGGTCTCGGGCGCCATCGCCATTGGCATCGGAGCGGGCTCGGCCTTCGGCATCGGCTTGGGCGCCATCGCAACATTCAGCGCATCGATCGCGTCCTGGAACCCATTTCGGCAGGCCGCAATGTCGTCCGGCTGGCGGTTCTCTTCCTGCTGCTCGATCCAGCAGTCGAAGCGGCCCTGGGCAGTGCCCGCCAATTCTGGATGCTTGGTGCGGGCGCTGGCGTCCAAGAGGCCGACCAATTCAGCGCGCGAGGCGGTCATTATGCCCACGTAGGCCTCCGGCAGATCCCAGTCCTCGATCGCCTCGGGTGGGACCACCTCGCCGTCGGCGGCGCGCAGACCCTTGCGCGCGAAGCGGCCGGCATCGCGCCAGTCCATCATCTCGTCCGCCTCGAACAGGGTGATTTGGCGATACTCCCCGGTCAACTGGCGGGTGAAGGCGTCGCCCGTGGCGTCGGCGCCCCGCAAGTTGTTGATATCGGAGACCCCGCCGAAGCCGGCACAGCCGCTCAACATTGCCAGGGCGAGAAATGAAGCAAAAATTCGAATGCGTCTCATGTTCCTTGATTCCCTCTCATGGAAATTTATGATTGATAGGATGCCGGACTTCGTACGATTGCCGCAGCCGTCCTGGCCATCCCCCACCAGGAGATTAGCTTAGCCGCGGCCGCGCTCATTCCCCAGACAGATTATTTGGCGCGCCGCCAGTGAAATCTGGGTCCGGGAAGATATTTCAATATCTGGGGATAGTAAACTGTTTTCATTCGATTTCTGAATACCGGATCCGGATAAATTGTCTTCCGTCCGCGGAAATTGCTCGTGTGATCACTGCGATTAGCTAACGATGAAACGGACATAATTCGGCCAGTGGGAACCGAATACGATCCCATCGATGACGTTCTCGTCGCCAATTTTCAGGTCCATTATCCCGAGCCCCGCCGCACCGGCGAGGTACGGAATTGGACGGCCGATCACAATTATTCTCATCGTCTTATGTCGCGAGACCTGCTCTCCCGGCGCTCACCATCCGGTCCGGCTCCGGAACGCGCACGCCCACCCGACCGATTTCGCCCTCGATTTGCCGGTCATTGGGTATCCCAGCGGCGGCTCCGGATTTCAGAGCGGGACGCCGGCTCGCGCCCGTGCCTGTCGCCTTGGCGGGCATCCTCGGGTAGGATTCGCCCGAGTATCCGAGTCGCGGCAACGGAGGAACGCCATGATCGTGCGCCTCGCGGCCTTGTTCTCTGCCCTGATCCTGGGATGGATCGGCCCCACGGCGGCGGGGCTTGACGGTTCTCGCGCCGCCGAGCTGCGCATCGGCATCACCCAGTTTCCCTCGACCCTAAACCCGATGATCGATTCCATGCTGGCCAAATCCTACGTCCTGGCCATGACCCAGCGTCCGGTGACGGTTTTCGACCAGAACTGGGAATTGGTCTGCATGCTGTGCACCGAGATCCCGACGATCGAGAACGGCATGGCGGTGCCGGAAGACCTGCCCGACGGCAAGCAGGG
>CAXMQD010000211.1:0-7748 GCA_964194965.1 uncultured Acidimicrobiia bacterium
CAGGGCCGCGAGCATGGCACCCAGGCCGAAGACGAGCGTAAAGAGTAGCTTGATGTCGATGCCGAGCGCGCCGGCCATCTCGCGGTTCGACGCGCCGGCGCGGATCAGCATGCCCAGGCGCGTGCGGGTCACCAGCAGGTAGAGTCCCGCGGCCACGATCAGGCCGAGCACGATGATCGCCAGCCGGAACGCCGGGTAGGGGGCGCCGGGGACGATCTCGACCGCGCCCGATAGCCACGCCGGCCCGTCCAGGAACAGCGCCCGCGGGCCCCAAATCATCGAAGCCGCCTCGTTGAAGAACAGGATCAGCCCGAAGGTGGCGAGCACCTGGTCCAAGTGGTCGCGCTCGTAGAGGTGGCGCAGCGCAATGAACTCGACCGCGATGCCGACCAGCGCGGTCACGGGCAGCGCGACGATCAGCCCAAACATGAACGAGCCCGACCAGCCGGCCACGGTCGCGGCCACGAAAGCGCCGACCATGTAGAGCGAGCCGTGGGCCAGGTTGACCAGGTTCATGATCCCCAGCACCAGCGTGAGCCCGGCGGCCATCAGAAACAGCATGACCCCAAGCTGCAGACCGTTCAGCACCTGTTCGAGAAAGAGTAGCACGGTCCCCCGGTCCCCCCCCACCTTGTCCCTAATTTCCGGACGCCTGCGAGAGTCTGTCCAAGCCGGCCCGAAAAAAGCAACCCTCCCCCGGGGATGGGGGAGGGCCGGTTGTGCGGTTCAGGTGGCTGACGCCGGTGTTACATCTTGCAGTCGGCGGCGTAGGCGTCCTGGTGGTCGGTGAAGGTCTTGGCGACGATCTCGTTGGTGAGCACGTCGCCCTGCCGGACCACGCGGCGCACGTAGAGGTCCTGGATCGGGTGCTGGTTGGGCCCGAAGCGGAACTTGCCGCGCACCGAATCGAACTTGGCGGCCCTGAGCGCCGCGCGGAACGCGTCCTGGTTCGTGAGGTCGCCGCCGACGTCCTGGAGCGCGCCGCCGATCAACCGCGCCGCGTCGTAGCCCTGGGAGGCATAGAGCGACGGCAGGCGGTCGTACTCGGCCTGGAAGGCGGCCACGAAGGCCTGGTTCGCCGCGTTGTCCAGGTCCTTGTTCCACTGCGAGCCGTTGACCACGCCGAGCGCCGCGTCGCCGACCGCGCCCAAGATGGTTTGATCGAAGGAGAAGGCCGGTCCGAACAGCGGGATTTTGTCGGTCAGGCCGGCCTGGGCATATTGTTTGATGAACGAGATGCCCATGCCGCCGGGCAGGAAGAAGAACACCGCGTCGGGCTTGGCGTCGCGCAGCGCCGCAATCTCGGCGGCGTAGTCCTTCTGACCCAGCTTGGTGTAGACCTCGCCCGCGACTTCGCCCTGATAGAAACGCTTGAATCCCTTGAGCGAGTCTTTCCCGGCCGGATAGTTGGGCGCCAGGATGTAGAGCTTCCGGTAGCCCTGGTCCTGGACGTACTGGCCGGTGACTTCGTGCAGGTTGTCGTTCTGCCAGGCGACGTTGAAGTAGTTGGCATGGCAGCCCTTGCCGGCCAGCGCCGAGGGCCCGGCGTTGGGGCTGATGTAGATCGTGCCCGCCCTGGTGACCTTGGGCACCACCGCCATGGCCAGGTTCGACCACACGATGCCGGTCATGATGTCGACCTTGTCGCGCTTGAGCATGCGGTCGGAGATGTCCTTGGCCTTGTCCGGCTTGCGGCCGTCGTCCTCGACGATAAGCTCGACCGCGACCCCGCCGAGTTTGCCGCCGCCTTGTTTGAGGGCGAGCGCGAAGCCGTCGTGGATGTCGATGCCCAGCGCGCTGCCGCCGCCCGAGAGCGTGGTGATCATGCCGACCTTGACCGGTTCGCCGGCCAACGCGGGCGCGGCCAGGAGCGTGGCCGCCGCAGCCAGCCCGATGAGACGCCGATTCATGTCTTGCCTCCTTGTTTTCCAGTTCCCTTACGGGTTTGGCCGATCCTAACGCAAGGGGAGGGGCCTTGCCAAAGGCGATTTTGGCAACGCCAGCAAGGGGATGGTGCGGTTCTTGGCGATTTGAGGTGGTCTTGGGAGCCCGGGCCGGCAGGCTTCAGGTAAACGCCTTGAAGGCGATGATCGTGAAGGTGTCCTTGACGCCGGGGCGGGTCTGTAGATTCTCGGTCACGAAGTGGCCGATATCGGCGTCCGCCGGCAGGTAGCACTTGACCAGCAGCTCGTATTCGCCGGAGGTCGAATAGACCTCGGAGACCTGCTCGACCGCCTGCACGGTCTCGTCGGCCACCAGGTAGGCCTTGCCCAACTCGCATTTGACCATGACGAAGATGGTTTGCATGGCGCCTCGCTCCGGTTCCGGTGGCTCGGGCTCGCGTGGCTCGAACCCGGCCTCGGCGCCATGATACCCCATTCGCGGGCTTCGCCAACGGCCGTCTTTGGACTCGGCCGGGCATGAAAATGGCGCCCGGGGGGCCGGGCGCCGTTTCGATCGGACGAAAAACTGTCTTGATTTAGGCGACGTTGACCGGGCGCAGCATGAAGGCCGGCGTGTGTTCGCCAAACGACTTGGTCGCGCCGGCCGGTTGCGTGGCGGGACGCGCCGTGGCGCTGCTCTTGGTTGCTTTTTGGGGCGCCCTTTGGGTGGCCTCCTCGGCCGGCTTCCGGGGTGCCATCCTGTGCGGCGCGGGCGCCTGGGTCACGATGGCCGGCTCGGCTACCGTTGGCTCCGGCGCTATCGGCTTCGCCGCGACCGGCTCGGCGGGTTCGGCGTTGGCTCTCGCGGACTTTGGCACGGGCTTGGTGGATCGTGGCCGGTCCTCGGATTTGCGTTTGCCGCGGCGCCGGCGTCCGGAGCGCTCCGGCTGATCGGCCTCGGTCCAGGCCGCGCGGTCGCCGGCTTCAAACTCCGGAATCGGTTGACCGAGCAGGTGGCCGACCGCGGCGAGTGCCCGGGACTCCTCGGGCAGCGCCAAGGTGAAGGCCTGGCCCGAACGCCCGGCGCGCCCGGTGCGGCCGATGCGGTGGATGTAGTCCTCGGCGTGGATGGGGACGTCGAAATTGAAAACGTGGGAGACCGCCGGCAGATCGAGGCCGCGCGCCGCCACATCGGAACAGACCAGCAGATGGATCTCGCGGTTTTTGAACCGCGCCAGCGTTTCCATGCGCACCGGCTGCGCCATGTCGCCATGGAGCGCCGCGGCGGAGAACTGGTGTTTCTTGAGCGAGCGGAACAGGATATCGACGTCGCGCTTGCGGTTGCAGAAGATGAGCGCGCTCGCGACGTCCTCGGAACGCAGCAGACTACGGAGCGCGGCGCGCTTGTCCTTGCGCTCGCCCGCGACCTTGACCAGCGACTGAGCCACGGTCTCGGCCGCCGAGCTTGGCGGGCTGACCGCGATCTCTTTGGGGTTCATCAGGAAGACATCGGCCAGGCGCCGAATCTCCGGCGGCATGGTGGCCGAGAAAAACAGGGTCTGGCGGATCTTGGGCAGCAGTCTGACGATGCGTTCAACGTCGGGGATAAAGCCCATGTCGAGCATGCGGTCGGACTCGTCGATGACCAGGATCTTGACGTCGGCCAGCAGAATCTTGCCGCGCTCGAACAGGTCGAGCAAGCGTCCCGGGGTGGCGATCAGCACGTCGACGCCGCGGTCCAGCTTCTTTTCCTGCTGGGCAATCGAGGAGCCGCCGATCAGCAGCGCCTGGGACAGCTTGTTGTTCTTGCCGTAGACATCGAAGCTCTCGGCGACTTGGGCCGCGAGTTCCCGGGTCGGTTCCAGGATCAGCGAACGCGGCATGCGCGCCCGGGCCCGGCCGCTGGCCAGGATATCGATCATGGGGAGCGTGAAGGAGGCGGTCTTTCCGGTGCCGGTCTGGGCGCAGCCTAAGATGTCGCGGCCCATGAGCACGTAGGGAATGGCCTTGGCCTGGATCGGTGTGGGCTCGACGTAGCCGGCCTCGCCCACCGCTTTGAGGACCTCGGGACTGAGGCCCAAATCAGTGAATGTCATGAAACTCCAAACAATCGGAAAAATTCGGCTCGATGCCTAATTGCATTGGCCTTCTAGTTAAAAAGTCATAACAAATTGTCAATAGCCAGTGTCAAGGAAAATCATCGAAAAAAACAAGAGCATGGGTCCGATAATCTTGGCTAGGTAATTATCTTTGCCTATCGTGCCCCTAATGCTTCGATTTATTACCGGAGGCCCATCCACATGCCCGATCGTATCCCGCTCGCGCTCCTGCCCGGTTTGCTCACCAACGCCGCGCTTTGGGGCCATCAGATCGAGGCCTTGGCGGTCCTGGCCATGACCGAACGGATCGGCCGCGACGCCTTTTTGCGCCAGCAGGCGGCGATCATGGGCCGGCCCGACAGCCTGCCCGGGCTGCCTGGAATTGCCTGTCCGACCCTGGTGCTCCGCGGCCGCCAGGACGGGCCGACGCCGGTCGAATGCCACCAGGAGATCGCCGCGGCGATCCCGGGCGCCAGGTTGACCGTGATCGAGGACAGCGGTCATCTGACGCCGATGGAGCGGCCCGAGGCGGTCAGTACCGCACTGCGTGAATGATTGGCGGGATGACTTTTACCGGGCAGTTGAAAGCGGATAGCTAAATTCGAATCAGACTTTAAATATCGAGCTCGGACACGAATTTGGCGTTTTCCTGGATGAAGGCGAAGCGCAGCTCCGGCTTGCGGCCCATCAGGCGCTCGACCAGGCTCTCGGCCTCTTTCTTCTGGACCTTGGCCTCCTCGGCGGCCGCCTTGGCGTCGGTCAAGGTGACCCGCAGCAG
The DNA here is from genome assembly GCA_964194965.1 of uncultured Acidimicrobiia bacterium. GTDB lineage: Bacteria > Pseudomonadota > Alphaproteobacteria > Kiloniellales > J153 > JACZVL01. Next base: position 4,761 of record CAXMQD010000211.1, read on the forward strand.
CGTCCGCTGGGCCTGGTTCATGGTGGTTTCCTTGAGCTGCCGTGCCGGCATCTCGCCCAGGCCCTTGAAGCGGCTGATCTCGACCTTGCCGCGGCTTTTGAACTGCTTTTTGAGTAGCTCGTCCTTGTGCTTGTCGTCGCGCGCGTAGACGGTCTGGCCACCTTGGCTCAGGCGGTAGAGCGGCGGCTGAGCCAAGTACAGGTGGCCGGCCTCGATCAGTCCCGGCATCTCCCGATAAAAGAAGGTCATCAGCAGCGCCGCGATGTGCGCGCCGTCGACGTCGGCGTCGGTCATGATGACGACCCGCTCGTAGCGCAACTTGTCGAGATCGAACTGATGGCGCAGGCCGCAGCCCAGCGCCAGGGTGATGTCCGAGATCTCCTGGTTGGCCTTCATCTTGTCCTGGGTGGCGCTGGCGACGTTGAGGATCTTGCCGCGCAGGGGCAGCACCGCCTGGGTCTCGCGATCGCGCGCCTGCTTGGCCGATCCGCCGGCTGAATCGCCTTCGACCAGAAAAATCTCGGTACCGGTGGCGCGGTTGCGCGCGCAGTCCGTTAGCTTGCCGGGCAGGCGCAGTTTGCGCACCGCGGACTTGCGGTTGAGTTCCCGCTCCTGGCGCCGGCGCTGGCGCTCATCGGCGCGCTCGGCGATACGGTCGAGCAGCAATTTAGCGCGCTCCGGATGGCCCGAGAGCCAATGGTCGAAGTGGTCCTTGATGGTGCTCTCGACCAGCTTGGCCGCGGTCGGGCTGGCCAGCTTTTCCTTGGTCTGGCCCTGGAACTGCGGGTTGCGGATGAATACCGAGAGGATCGCGCAGGCGCCGCCGAACACGTCGTCGGCGGTGAGCGCGGAGATCTTCTTCTTGTTGTTGCCGAGCAGCTCGGCGCAGGCCTTGAGGCTCTTGAGCATGCCGGCGCGCAGGCCCTGCTCGTGGGTGCCGCCATCCGCGGTTGCGATGGTGTTGCAGTAGGAATTGAGGAAACCGTCCTCGTCGACCGGCCAGGTAATCGCCCATTCCAGATGACCTTCGTCGTCGGGGAATTCGGCGCGCTCGACGAACGGTTCGGGCGTCAGGGTCTTGCGCCCGTTTAGGCTGGCCTCGAGGAAATCGCCCAGTCCGTTGGGGAAGTGCAGGGTGTCCGAGGCCGGCGTGTTCTTCAGCTTCTTGACCAGGTCCGGCTCGCAGGACCAGCGAATTTCGACGCCGCGGTACAGGTAGGCGCGCGAGCGCGCCATGCGGTAGAGCTGGTCGGGCTGGAAGCGGGCGTCCTCGCCGAAGATCGCGGTATCGGGTTTGAATGTGATCACGGTGCCGCGGCGGTTCTGGGTGGTGCCGACCTGCTTGAGCTTGCTGCTTGGTTTGCCGCGTGCGTAGTCCTGTCGGTAAATCTTGCGGTCACGCGCGACCTCGACGGTCATGCTGGCGGCGAGCGCGTTGACCACCGAAATGCCGACGCCATGCAGGCCGCCCGAGGTGGTGTAGACCTTTTCGGCGAATTTGGCACCGGAATGCAGCGTGGTCATGATGACCTCGAGCGCGGACTTACCCTTGAATTTGGGGTGGGGGTCGACCGGGATGCCGCGGCCGTTGTCGCGCACGATGATCTGATTGCCGGCGCCGAGCTCGACCTCGATACGGCTCGCGTGGCCAGCCACCGCCTCGTCCATGGCGTTGTCCAGCAGTTCGCCCACCAGATGGTGCATGGCCCGTTCATCGCTGCCGCCGATGTACATGCCGGGGCGCCGGCGCACCGGCTCGAGGCCTTCCAGGACCTCGATATCCTTGGCCGAGTAGCTGTCGGTATTTTGGACCAAGTTTTCGAAGAGATCGGGCATGCCGCGTGATGTATCCTTGATTCGTGGCGCCAAAAAGGCTGAATTGCCCTCTCGGCCCGGCTCATGCAAAATCATACACAGCATATAGTTATTAACAGACGGAAAACGCCCCCATGGCCGAAACCGAGGCTCACCCCGAGATCCAGCCCGAGGCCCAGCCCGAGGTCCAGGCCGAGGCCCAACCCCGGGGCGAACTCGCCATTCGCACCCTCGCCATGCCCGCCGACGCCAACCCGAGCGGCGACATCTTCGGCGGCTGGGTGCTGTCCCAGATGGACATCGCTGGCGGCTTAACGGCGCGAGAGCGCGCCCGGGGCCGGGTCGCGACCGTGGCGATCACTGCCATGACCTTCCACCTGCCGGTCCACGTCGGCGACGTGCTCTGCGCCTACGTCGAGATCGAGAAGATCGGCCGCACCTCGATCGCGACCTGGATCGAGGCCTGGGCGTTGCGCGGCAAGGGCGGTGGCCGGGTCCGGGTCACCGAAGGCCAGTTCGTCTACGTGGCGCTCGACGAGGACGGCCGGCCGCGGCCGGTTCCGGATCGGGAGGAGACGCGATGAGATGGAACCTGGGGATGGCCCTGGCGGCCGTGCTCGCGGCAGGGGCGGGTATGGGGGCGGATATGGGGGCGTGCGCTCTGAATACGGCCCAGGCCGGAGAAGCCGATGTGGTCGCGGCCGAGGCGGTCCCCGAGGGCTCGGGGATTTGGCGCTTTCTCGTCACCGTGGCCCACGGCGATACCGGTTGGCAGCACTACGCGGACAAGTGGGACGTGGTGGCGCCCGGCGGGACGGTGCTGGGCACCCGGGTGCTGCTCCACCCCCACGAGGCCGAGCAGCCCTTCACGCGCTCGCTCGGCGGGGTGAAAATTCCGGCCGGAACGGACGCGGTGGTGCTGCGCGCCCACGACAGCGAACACGGTTACGGCGGCACGGAGCTGACCGTCGAATTGCCGAAATAGCCGGCCACCTGGCGGACCGGCAGCCCATCCTCCTCAATCGTTTTGCCCAGGCGGTTCCGGCCTGCGCTCCGGGCATTGGAGGCAGGCAGGAACCGCCGGTCACCGTTTGGAATGGCTGGTTCAGACCGAGTAGTACATCTGGAACTCGATCGGATGGGGGGCGTGTTCGAAGGTGTAGATTTCCTCCC